>NZ_JAFREK010000003.1:0-140507 GCF_017377535.1 Faecalibacterium sp. Marseille-Q4137 | reverse complement strand
GTTGATTATATCAATTAAAAATAATAGATTTAATCGTTCGGTTTCGGCTATGCTCTCGACTACAATAGAGTTGAGAAGGATGGTGGTGGCCATGTACGAAGAACAGTTTTCTAAGAGGCTTACTGAGCTGCGCACACAGAAGGGTGTGTCTGCAAGAGACATGAGCCTCTCAATCGGGCAGAATCCCGGCTATATTCGTGCAATCGAAAGTGGTACTTCCTTTCCGACGATGGCAAATTTCTTTTACATCTGCGAATATTTCAACATTACTCCACAAGAATTTTTTAATTTCGGCGAGGAAACCTCCAATGGAATGAATGCACTTGTTGACCAGCTAAAACAGTTCGATGCCGAGCAGATCAATGCACTTACGGCTTTTATAAAAACAATCGTAAAAAAGTAAATTATCAAAGAACTTAATACTTGGTAAACCTACCGAAAGATAGGAACACAAAGCCAAATGGGTCTAAAATCTCATATACGAGGTCATGACAGCCGATTGCTTTTTGAATGGGATAATTTTATCCCTCTACCATGTTAGAACCGTCTGTGAAGATTTCAACTCACAGGCGGTTTTTGTTTTTGAAAGCAAAATGATGGGGCGTTCTTCAGCTTATGCGGTGGAGAGATGGCTTTTATATAGACAGCATCAGGGATTCACCGTATCGAATGGAGAAGGCCCGGATGCTGCTTTTTGTTTAGGAGGTATTGTTATGCGGCAACTTGATCAGGTGTGCGAAAGTCCTGATTCCGAGAAT
Source organism: Faecalibacterium sp. Marseille-Q4137 (assembly GCF_017377535.1). Classification (NCBI taxonomy): domain Bacteria; kingdom Bacillati; phylum Bacillota; class Clostridia; order Eubacteriales; family Oscillospiraceae; genus Faecalibacterium; species Faecalibacterium sp. Marseille-Q4137. The sequence continues at coordinate 139,749 of NZ_JAFREK010000003.1, read as the reverse complement.
ATCCAGTGCGCTCTTGATTTTGAAAACACAATGAACAATCTGGAAACGCAGCTGTATTATCGCCACCTGCCGCCAAAAGAGGTGGCACTTTGCGTCATGGAAGCGGCCTGTAAATTCTATGATGCCGACTGGTGCGGTCTGATTCAGGTTGATCTGGATTTGGGGCTGTGGAAGCCACTCTGGTGGCACAATGAATGCCAAGAAGATAAAACTACTATCCTTACAAATGAGTTTGAATCGTCTGAATTTCTCGACCGCTGGGTAAAGGCAGTGCGCAGAGGAACTCCCATGGTTGTGCCCGATGCCGAAGAGGTTAAAGACCTCTATCCAGATGAGTACCAACTCTATGAGCGTCTGGGAATCAAGTCTGTCCTTGCAATTCCTTTGGAGCCTCGGCAAATCGCCCTGATTGCTGTTCGCAATCCTCAGCGGTACATCCATCAGACCAGTATGCTTAAACTTCTGGCCTATGTGTTACTGGCGGCATACAACGATAAGCGAATGGCTGACAGTCTGAGCATGGCAATCTCGCCAGAAAATATCAAGAGCAGCCATGATGTCTTCATCAGCTTGTTCGGAGAATTGAAAATCCACACTTCCCACGGTGTCCTGCCGGAGTCCGACCTGAAATCTCCTAAAATCAGCCGTCTGCTGACCTTTATGCTGCTTTCCAATAAGAAAGCCCTTTCATCGTTGGAAATCGTACAGGAAATCTGGCCAGAAGAACTGGAGGATAAGGACGAACCCGGAAAAAAGGTCAAACAGCTCGTTTACCGGCTGCGGCAGGCATTCAGTATTATCTCGGATGAACAGCTGATTCTCTCCACGCCGTCTGGCTACCAATTCAACCCCGACCTCCATATCACGACCGACTTTCAGCGGTTCGATGAGTTGTGCATTGCGGCCGCAAAAGCCACTTCTGCTATAAATAAGGTGAGATTGCTCGAAAAAGCGGCATCATTGTATCAGGGCAAACTTCTTTCTGCTGCCAATGGCGAACACTGGCTGGTTCACTACGCAAACCGATACCACCTCGCATTTATGAGTACAGTTAATGAACTGCTGAAGCAGTTGATGGACTTCCACGCATACGATCTGCTTCATCGGGATGCTGCACTGGCCCTGACCATCGCGCCGGAAAACACAAAAGCCTACTATTGGCTTATTCGCTCGTACCAGAAGCAGCACATGGACGAGATGGCAGCGGGCGAGCTTGCGGCTGCGAAGCAAAAGCTGCCCGAAGATGAATACCAGAAACTACTCAACTCACTCGAACGATAAAATAACGTAGTTGCGTCATGCGACTTTCGTGTGACCTTCATACAACTTCTGTGTGACCTTATTTTTTCTAAAATCGTTCCATGTGACTTTCATAAGACCGTCATGTGACTTCTATAAGACCCTCGTGTGCTATGATAACAAGGCAAGTCAAAGCCTTGTTGTCTGGCTGCGAGGGCTTTATTTTTTTGTCCTTTTTTAGCCGGATAAACCGCTTTTGATCTGTAACGAAGAAAAATATATCGAAAGCCTGAGATGCATTAAAGGCTGAGGATACTCATATTGCTTTCCATCTACGGATGGAAAACAGTGTCTGTACCCTTTTCTTTAATGCGTCTTATTTTTTGCGCCAAAGAAAAGTTGGCATCCTGTCCAGCAGTGAAGTATCCTCATCCTCCGCATCCAGCGGAAAGGACACTTCATGTTTCTTTTTGCCCTCTTTTCGTGGCTGGAGCTGGCCGCAAAGTATCCCTAGAATCTCCAAATTTTCAATTTTTTACGCCTTATCGAAAATTTGGAGGTCAACAATGGAATTTAATAACGGCAACGAACGTCGAAAACTGAACAAAAAGTGGGAACGGCTGCGTGTGCAGTACCAACAGGCGGGAATGAGTGAAGATGCAATCCAAGCCATGTATGATTTTGATTTGGGCGTTCTCAATAGTGAGCGTTCCTACGTTGCAAACACACTGGCAATCGTTGACGATGGTGATGACAGCACGGGAAGGAAATCTTCTGACTTTAAGCAGTATGAAAAGGCAATTGCTGTAACCGATACTTACCACGAGACCCGGACTCGGTTTGCATGGGTAGGCGAAATCAAAGACAAGCGTTTGCAAGAAGGGTTAGAAAAACTCTCCGATGAAGAACTTCGGCTTATCACGCTGTATTTCCGCGACGAATATAGTACCGTAGAATTATCTAAAGTTTATGGCATTGCACAGCAAAATATTAGCAAGCGAATCTTGAAAATCACTAAATTTTTGAAGAAGTTTGGATTTTTGGGTGTAGATTGAGGCTTCTCGATGGCTCGTAAGTGAGGGGACATATCACCAGACGGCTCTCGCCGCTGGTGATATGTCCACACTCACGGACCTTGAAAGCTGAATAGTTCAGTCGTCTGGTACTCAGAACAATGATACTTCCGTAATTCGCGGCCCGGTCAGAAAGTAGACGGGGTGGTTGAGATGCCAATGGAGCGGTACAAGCCCGCCGCCAGATGATTCCCCACTCTCAGGGAGCCGAGGGCGAATATGAGAGACCTAAACATATTTTATCAGGAGCAGCCGGATGCTGTTTTCAGTCTTCGGTTGCTCCTGTTCTTTACATAACTACCCGCTTATTTTTAATTACACATAGGAGGTAAGCCTATGGATGAACTGAATCCTACCATCAAAGAGCGTCAGATCTACCATGAGATGAAGCTGACTCCTGCGATGGTCAAGTCCATCCGTACCCTCTGCGGTGTCTGCCTCCGGCACTACGTTGAAACCAAGGCGTTCAAGATCGCCATTGTGCCGAATAAGGACAGATGCATGGAAACCTGCACGGTCTGCCAGACCCGGCGTGGCTACGACTACGTTGTCATGCCGCGCTGAATCCGGTTTTCATTCACCCGCAGGGATGCGATAGAATCCCTAAAATCAATTACCACCATGAATTGAGCAAAGCCCGCTGCAAAAAAGCAGCGGGCTTTTGCATATCAGAATGGAGGCTCGCACTTGGAATCGAATTGGAAGTTCCAACGCGGAGACATCTATTTTGTAAAACTGGAGGCAGGCGTTGGCTCCGAACAAAACGGTGCCCGCCCAGCAGTCATTCTTCAAAATGATGTCGGCAACATCTACTCTCCGACTTTGATTGTCGCGGCTTTGACAAGTAAGACAGATAAGAAAGTAACACAGGCAACGCATTGTCAGGTAGAAGAAGATGGCCTGAAGCCGTCCATTGTTCAGGCAGAACAGATTTTCACCATTGATAAAAGCCGTGTCCTGAAGTTTGTCGGACACCTTTCCCCGGAGAATATGCGCCGGGTCGATGATGCAGTGAAGATCAGTCTTGCCCTGAATCCGATGGGCAGCATTCAAAAACTCAAACCGATCATCCGCTCTCAGGCGGCTTATGCGCCTCCTGAAGTGGTGGATGGAAAGCCACCCATCTATCCCTACACACCCATCAAATCGTCCTTTGAGGACGCTGGGAGCGTAGAGGAGATGATGGTGTATACCGAACTGCAATCCGCTGTTCATGCCATGATTCAGCGGCTCGAATACAGCTTTACCTTTAATCCCACCTTGCTCACCATCCCGAAGCGTAAGCAGCAGGTCGCTGAGATTCTGGAAGAAGCTGAAAAATACATCTGGCGAATCAAGGAGGAAATGAGATGCGCCTGAAAAACACTGCGGATAACTTCTCCGCTTCCTTTCATATCACACCGCCGTACCAGATGGTGGTCATTCACAGCAGTAAGCTGATCTACCCTCGTGAGCTGTACCAGCGGGGCATCCAGCGCAAGCGCGTTGAGCTGATTGCCAAAGACTTTAACGAATATACGGCGAACGAGCCGAAGGTCAGCTTTCGCAATGGCCGGTATTATGTAACGGACGGCCAGCATACCATTGAAGCGCGTATCCTGCGCAACGGCGGTAAGGATCTGCCGATTCTGTGCAAGATCTACACCGGCCTGACGATGCAGCAGGAAGCTCTGTTCTTCGCAGAGCAGAACGGTCACGCCGCACCTCTGACGGCGGGCATCAAGCTCCGTGCCAAGGTCGTGGGAGAGGATGCGCCCTCCGTTGCATTTCTCGCAGCCACCAATCGGGTGGGTCTGGACTTCAACTACGACAGCTTGCAGTTGAGCGACTACCGCATCAGCTGCGTGGGCACCGCACTCAAGCTGTACAACCAGATGGGCGAGAAAATCTACTGCGAGGCCCTGCGGCTGATCGTGGCTGCATGGGAGGGCAAGCCTGATTCGTTCCGGGCATCTGTCCTGCGGGGCATGATGCACTTTGTGGAACTGTATCACGGTGAGTTCAGCGAGGAACGGCTGATCCGTGCTCTGCGCAGCGTTCACCCCATGGAGATTTATCGCAGCGGCATGGACAATCCTGCCAAACTGCCCGGATGGAAGAAATACGTTTTTCCCATCTATATGGCCTACAACGGCAAGTGCCGCAAGGATGCCCTGCCGATGAAATTCTGATAAATCAAAGGAAAGGGCACTACGATGATTGACAAGTTTTCTCAGGTCGCAGAGAACCTTCCTGCGGCTGACCGTGATGCCGACCGGCAATATCATGTAATCAACGGTTATCCTGTCGTTTTTAGCTTTTCCAAGGAACCCAACCCGGAAGCGTTTGAGCGCATTCGGAACATCCTGCTTGCCACCAGCTATACGAAGAAGGTAGGTTGACATCATGGACGAATGCAGAACCAAACGCTATACTGAGTGCGGTAACGGGCGGTGCTACAAGCCGAACCATTGCCGGACGTTCTTTGACAACGGAATAAAGTCTGTCCCCACTTTTGTTATGAAAGTGAGGAATTTGTAATGACAGAAAACAACAACCGTGTCTGTTGCTTGTACCGCGTTTCCACCGATAAGCAGGTGGATTTCAATTCCAACCATGAAGCTGACCTGCCCATGCAGCGAAAGGCTTGCCATAAGTTCGCTGAATCGAAGGGCTGGGTCATCGTCCATGAGGAACAGGAAGAAGGCGTATCGGGCCACAAAGTCCGGGCTGCCGCCCGCGACAAGCTGCAAATCATCAAGGACTATGCACGGAAGGGCAAGTTCGACATTCTGCTGGTGTTCATGTTCGACCGTATCGGTCGTATCGCAGATGAAACTCCCTTTGTTGTGGAATGGTTTGTACGGAACGGCATCCGGGTATGGAGTACCCAAGAGGGTGAGCAGCGTTTCGACAACCACACCGACAAACTGCTGAACTACATCCGCTTCTGGCAGGCAGATGGCGAGAGCGAAAAAACTTCCGTCCGAACCCGCACCAGTCTGCGCCAGCTTGTGGAAGAAGGTCACTTCAAGGGCGGAAATGCGCCTTATGGCTATGACCTTGTACGGAGTGGGCGTATCAACAAGCGCAAACACGAACTCTACGAACTGCACATCAACGAACAGGAAGCTGCCGTAGTGCGGATCGTCTTTGACAAGTATGTGTATGAGGGCTATGGTCCGCAGCACATCGCCACCTATCTGAACAATTCTGGCTATCGTGCAAGGTCTGGTAAATGCTGGCACCCGTCAAGTATTCGGGGGATGGTACAAAACCTGACCTACACCGGCGTTCTCCGTTGTGGGGATGCACGGTCAGAATTGATGCCGGATTTGCAGATTGTCCCGCAGGAACAGTTTGAAAACGCACAGCGCATTCGGAATGAACGTTCTGTACGCTCAACTGCGGAAGCCGAAAATCGCCTTCCTTTGAACATCCATGGGAAGTCGCTGCTTGCCGGCAACGCTTACTGCGGACACTGCGGTGCAAAGCTGGAACTGACCAGCAGCCGTAAATGGCGAAAAATGGCAGATGGTTCGTTAGACGATACGCTGCGTATTCGCTATACCTGTTACGGAAAGCTCCGCAAGCAGACCAACTGCACCGGGCAGACGGGATATACCGTCCACATTCTGGATGAGATCATTGATAAGGCGGTGCGCCAGATTTTTTCCAAAATGAGGGGTATCCCGAAAGAGCAGATCGTTACAAAACGCTACGAAAAAGAAACTACGGAGCGCAAAAACCATCTGCAAGACCTGCAAACGCAGCGAGACAAGGCCGAGAAAGACCTGCTTTCTCTGAAAGCCGAAATTTTAGCCTGCATCAAAGGCGAAAGTGTGTTGCCGAGAGAACCCCTTGCCGAAATGATTACAGAGCAAGAAGAGAAACTCAAGGAACTGGAAGACCTTTGTGAATCTGCCAGTGAGGAACTGGAGAGAACAGCAGAGCTGATGGATAAAGTGTCGAGGCTCTATGATGAGCTGATTTCCTATGCTGACCTGTACGACAGTGCCAACTTTGAAGCGAAGAAGATGGTTGTCAACCAGCTGATCCGCAGGGTAGACGTTTATCGTGGCTATCAGATCAACATCTCGTTTAACTTCGATCTCACTCCTTACATTGAGGGGGAGTGATACGTCCGCCTGCAAAACAGTCGGGCATCGAACAAGCATTTTCAGAAACAACGAAACAGCAAGAATTGGGGGTTGCCGTCCATGTGCCTGCAAAATCAGGCATTTGGATGATTTTCAGTGCGACCTCCAAGAAAGCAAAAAGAAAAGCACCGTACTTCAAACGAAGTACAGTGCTTTTTTGGTGGAGAATAGCGGGATCGAACCGCTGACCTCTTGCATGCCATGCAAGCGCTCTCCCAGCTGAGCTAATCCCCCATAAAATCCAAGAAGCGAACCTCTTGGATGGAGTTTTTTGTTGGGAATTTGATTGTCGCAGGACTATCTGACTGGGGGTGTGTTTTGATACCAACCGGGCTCCCAGCTGAGCTAATCCCCCACATATTTGGTTCGTGTCCTGCAACGTGAATTATTATACCAGCTGCGCCGCCCTTTGTCAACCTTTTTTGCAAAGATTTTTCAGTAATCGGAAGTCAACCATTAAATTCTACAAAAATTCAGAAAGATTTCTGTTCATTTTGAAACAATACAAATAGGCCGTCAAGGTTTCACTTTTCTTGCAGCCAACCTTTGAGCTATTCAGTTCGCCGTATTTTCTCTATCACCACGCTTTCTTTTTGGTGTGGTGTTGCACTTTTCTTACATGGCTATGCCAAGTTCATTCAAACACTGTTGGAACATGATCGCACTACTCTTGTACCCGAAGATTTTCCGCGGGTAGTCATTGATCCACTTCTCCGTCGCTTCCAACTGCTCTTTGGAAACCTTTGAGAAATCCGTTCCTTTCGGGTGCTTCCTGCGAATCATGCCGTTGACGTGTTCATTGCTGCCGCGCTCCCATGAAGAGTAGGGGTGGCAGAAGTAAACCTTTGTCCGCGGGATGGTCTTGTTGATGCACGACCGTTCCAGCATATCCGCCGCCGCAAACTCTGTACCATTGTCAAACGTGATGCTCTTGAAGATCAGGCGGAACTTCCTTGCGCCCAGCTTCCTTTCCAGAGCGTCAACCGCTTTCACGATGGTTTCTGCTTTGCGGTTCGGGACTCCTATTATAATCTCGTTGCGCGTCTTGCGCTCCGTCATGGTGAACAGCGCACAGGTCGTCTTTACTTTTCCCTTGCCGCTATACACCGTGTCGCCCTCCCAGTGTCCGAACTCCTGCCGGTCATTCACTTCCGTGGGCCGCTGTTCGATGCTCTCCCCCGCCGGGGCGCGGGCAGCTTCTTTCTTGCAGACTTTCTTATACGCCTGTTTGTGCTTCCCGTGCCGGGGCAGTTCTTCTTGGGTGAGATTCAGGAACAAGCCTTTCTTTATATAGTGGTACACCGTCTGCACAGAAACGCTCGTCTTGAACTGCTTGCCCTCCTGCTGCGCATATCCGAACACCGCCGCAGGGCTGCACTCTTTATTCAGGATCGTGGTTTCGATGTAGTTTGCAAGCTCGTGATCCTTGCCGATTTTCAGAGCTGGGCCTTTGTCCCGCAGGTGCGCTTGGTATTTCTGCTCCGCAATGTCCGGGCTGTACGCGCTCACAAGCTCCCATGTATCGCCCACCAACCGCTGATACTCCCCGCGGTGTAGCTCATTGTACACCGTGGAGATATGCACCCGCAATTTGCTGGCAATGTCCTTGGGTTTCATGCCCTCGTTCAGCCACTTCTCGATCCGAAGCCGGTCTGTCCATGTTAGATGTTTGAATCTTCGCACGTTGTTTTTCCTCCTTTCTTTGTCGCTTTGTTTCGCATTTCAAATGTAACCGACTTTTGGTGTTTTGTCAACGGGGCCACCGCAGGGCAACAAAAAAATCCCCCGTCAGCTTTCCTTTCGGATTGCCAACGGGGGATTTTGTCACTTCTCCATGCTGGTGTTTTTAATCGGCAATGCCTTTGCACGGGTATACAGTTCCGTGCCTGTTCCGTTTCCGCCGAGTGCATGGTAGCTCTCATAGAGATAGCCGATGTTCGTCAGCCCCACCGTGTCGATGCACCCTTTGGCGATGTAGTAGTTACACGCCTGATACAAACGATCATGCAGGATTGCTTTTAGACCATCCTTGATTGCTTTGTTTTCTTCTTTCTGTGCCTTGATTTTCTTGGAGAGATTGCGGTATGCAGCGGTCAGCCCTGCCGCCACGATGCCGAAAAGCCATTGCGCCCAGTATTTGACGATAAATTCCAGCATCGTTTACTCCTTGCGATTCTTGTTGTCCTCCCCCACGTTACCGAAGTGGGCCACAGTAGTGGTTTCCGCGGATTTCTTTTCCATGTAATCTTCGAGCTTCTTCTTGGTGAAGTTGAACACGATCTGCACGATCCAGTCCAGCGTCCGCTCATTGATCGCCCAGTCCAGCCAGTCGGGGGTATACCCACGCAGTACGGCAATGACGTGAGCTTTCTTTTCTGCGCCCGCGCCGCTACCGAACTTTTCTTCTGCATTGACGATCCACTTGTACACGGTCTTTGCGACAGCAAGGCCATAGCCCAGACGTACCGCCGCCAGTGCCGTGACCACAAGGCCGACCACCATAAAGATGACAGCCATCCATTCAGGGAATGCCATCAGAAAAACTTTCAGAATGTTCTCCATACTGTTTTCCTCCTACTCTTAACCAACCCAACGGCTCTTTACCGCACGGGTGTCGATATGTACCCAACCAGCAGGGCGACCGTTCTTCACGGGATAACGTCCAATGCCGCCGGTATCTTTCAGCAGAGTTTCGGCGTAGGCCGCAACTGTTTCTACGGCCACGCCCTGCACCCGAATATCTGCCGCCATGCCGTAGCAATGCTGGCTATACGTTGCGCCCTTGACCGCCTTGTTGTGTGCGGCAGTGCGATATGCGCTTGTGATCGTCACGGCCTTTCCGAAGTGATCCCGGATATTCTGCAACAGCTTCACAAGAGCATCATCAATAAAGATGGGATCAGTCCCATCCTTACAACGGAACTCTTTCACGGTAAAGTTTGCAGACAGTTTCTTGCCCCCATCCTTTGCCAGCGAATATGCGTTAATTGCCACTTTCTTTTTCTCCTTTCCGGCTCAATGCCTTACCACAGCCGCCCGCGCAGCACTCAGCGTACAGCACGGCAAACTCTCCGCGTTCTGCGGTCGTGTCTACTCCCGCCGCTTCCAGTTTACCGAGCAGCGTTTCGCACAGATCAGGCCACTTTCTTTCCATTGTTCTTTCCTTTCCAGAGCGTTCCGTCTGGGTCTGTCTTTCCGTATTTCCGTAGGGCATCAAGATAAATCTGGTTCAACCGCCACCGTAGACTCTCACTCTCCGTGTGTTCCAGCAGCCCCTTAATACTGGCAGCACGGCGTTTGAACGCTTCTTCATCCATCTGCCCGGAAGCGTAAAGCTCTGATATTTTCTTGACCTCCCGTTTCAACCGGCCAACCGTGCTTTTGCGCAGCTTCATGTAGGCGGGCCAAATGCGCACACCAACAAACTCCACGCCCATCCGCACCGGTCGGATGCAGGTTTTATTGTTCAGGTCAAGCTCCAACTCTTCATGCAGGAATGTTTCGATCTTTGCTTTCCACTCGTGCAAGGTTTCCTTGTTCTTCCCAAGGATCACAATGTCGTCCATGTACCGGATGTAGTAGTGGATTTTCAAAACGTGCTTGCAATACTGGTCAAGTTCGTTCATGTAAATATTGGCGAAGAGTTGAGAAGTGAGATTGCCTATCGGCATCCCCACATCGTACAACCATTCCTCCAGCGGGGTATCTTGCGGGGCTTTGCCGCGGGGCAACCCGAACGGCTCTGCTCTGCTGTTTACCACGCTTCCGAGGAACTTCATCAACTCCGGGTCTTTGATACGCTTTGCCAAAATTTTCAGTAGCTTCGCATGGTTCACACGGTAAAAGAACTTGCTTATATCCAGTTTCAGGTAGTACCATCCCGGCCCCGGTTTCCGGTCTACTTGCCGCATCCAGTATTGTAACCGTGCTGCGGCCTTGTGGCTTCCCTTGCCTTTGCGACAGGCATAGGAGTCCTCAATAAATAGCCGGTCGTAAATCGGATTGAGGTATTGGTACAGTGACCATTGCACGATCCGGTCAGGGTATGGCAAGGCCATCACTAGCCGCTTCTTCGGCACGGACACCCATAGTTTCCGGTACGGGCCGAGCGGACAGTCCACGGCTATCATCTGCTCTTGAATCAGAAACAGATTGTGTTCCAGATTCGCAGTAAACGCCAGCACTTCCGCCCTGTATCGTTTGCCCTTGCGGGCTGAGTGGTCAGCTTCTACGAGGTATTCAAACTCGCAGATCACATTCCACGCATTTTGAATTGTGTTTATTTCGTTTGGCATTTCTGCCCTCAATTCCACCGCGCCGCGCGTAGCGTTTCCGTTTTCGCGGCAATACATATTTTTTCCGGTCGTGCTGACCGGAACGGAAACGGGTTCCTTTAGACCCACACACCGACTGCAACCCGTAGATCACAGCCCCCATATCCGGCGTGGAATCCCGCCGAACAAAAATGTTCTTGTGGTGTAAAGCGGAACGGCCCCCGTTGTTCGTCCACGAATTAGAGCGCGGATTGTTGAGGTTCAAGTTGAACACACCGGCACTCTCGCCATTGTTCCAGTTGCCGCCGCGGATCGGACACGCCGTAAATAACCCGTTCCCGTATGAAAACGGCAGACTTTAGAGCGAAGCAATGTAGCCGCCCAACAGCCTGCCTATTTCATCGTTGAATTTCGCCCACGTTCCATACTGGTGCATCGTCAAGGGCGGCGGGTACTTGCCCCCGTGTAAGTCCTTACTCGCCGCAAGCCGGACAAATTTTCTCAATACAGCCAGCTCCACGTCCAGATTTTGCGTGGTGGTCTTTTTGAAATATCTCCGGTCTATCTCAACGCTGTATCGGAGAATCGCCAACATACTTCTGCGAAGTTCATCGGCCAGCTCACGGTCTTTCCGAGGAAAGCTCATGGTGAGCGGATAGCCGTAGTCAACCATTTCTCCGATCTTCTCCGCCAAATGGAACGGTTCAGGCTTTTTCTTTTTGTCGCCCTGCTGGGGTGGCACTTCGGCTTCTGCGTTCGGCACAGTCAACACCTCCAAAAATCAACGCGGCGGGCCGCTGGCCCGCCGCGCCTTATGTTTTATTTTTGCTTTGGTCTGCGCTACCGCGCAGCCCGTCAGCTTATCAGGCTTCAGCGGGCAGCTTTACAAAAGCGGAACGGCCCCCGCCGGCCGTCCACGAATCAGAGCGCGGATCGCCGAGGTACAAGCCGAACACACCGGCACTCTCGCCATTGCCCCAGTGGCCGCCGCGGACCGGACACCGCTCGTCAGCGGCATTGTTCGCCCAGAAGTTGTCGTTGCCGTAGTTTGTATCAATGCCCTCACCAGTCAGGCCGGTGTCCGGCATCAGGGCAAGGGACATAAGGATCAGCTTTGCGGCATCGCCCACGCTGGATGCAGCAGTTGTATTCTTGAACAGCACACCGCGGCTCTCGTCCTTGGAATCGCTGATCGTGGTATCCCACTCCCAGTGACCGCCGGTGTAGTTCAGCTTGATGGTTCCGGTGGTCGTGCCGTTGCCATCAGGAGCGACCAGAGAGCCGTCGCTGGCCTTGATTGCCCGCCATGCGCTGCTGGATGCGCCGTTGCTCACGCTGTTGTCGGCGGCGTTGTTGTTGGGGATGATCTGCAACTCGCCCTTGACCAGACGCAGACCGATGCACCACTCCCAAATATTACCGTTCATGTCCCAGATGCCGTCCATGCGCCCGTTGTGGCTCCACGTCAGCGGGCCAGTGCCGGTGCGGACACGGGCAGTCTTGCCGTTGTCCTGCACACCGGGAACAGGGATTGCTTCGTAGTAGGTTTCGGAGCTGTCCTTACCGTAGTTGTTGTTGCCTTTCGGCTCACAACCGTGCTTGTGACACCACAGCGCGACCGCCGCCCACTCTGCATTGCTGATCTCGTGCCAGCCCGCGCCCTTGGCGTTGGTCTGGGTCACGAACCAGTCAAGCGGATGGGACACGGTGGGGTCTTCGGCGGGCAGGCTGTATGCACGGCCAGTGTCGGTGCAGGTGCTCTGATACTTGCCAAACCAGAAGCCGTCAATCTCCTTGCCGTTCACGATGAACGCCGGGTGAGTTTCGGTGCTCTGGGTGGACAGCACATCGCACAGGCGGAACTTCGGGATAAACACATGGATGGACGGCATTTCCTTGTCGTCAAAGAGCAGGTCATTGGTGGGGAATGCAGTCTGCACCGCAAGGCGGGTAGCGTCAAAGTTAGTTGCCATAGTCTTTTCCTCCCTTACAGAATGTCAAAATCTTCGATAGACCACAGGCGCAGGGTCACGTCGTCGGTGTTCAGCGGCTTGGCCTTGCGCTCGATGTGGGTCTTGTGGGTGGTATCTTCCGCCGGGGTGTCCTCTGCTGCTTCGGTTTCACCCTCCACAGCTTCGGTCATGGTGGCGTTTTCGGCTTCGCCCTCAACCTCCACGTCCTCATACTCGATTGCGGGGATTTCCACCTCCGCAACATAGAAGCGGCTGTCACTGCCGTCGATCAGCAGATTGCCCTCGGCATCGCCGGTGATGGTCTTGGTCACAGGGTAGTCACGCTGGTACTTGGCAAGGTTCATGGTCAGAGTGCCGTCCGCGAAGTCCAGCTTCGTGCCGCGCAGCTCGTACTCGATCTTGCGGCCCTCGTTCAGTTCGATAACATTCATCAGTTCATACCTCCCGTTACTCTCACAACGACCACGACGGTCTGAGCAGAGCCGTCATGTTTCAGCTTGAAACCGTTGGTCAGCTTGCCGGACACGGTAATGTCCCCCAGCCGACCGCCGGCGTAGCTCTTAACGTACACGTTCACGCCGTAGTTGGCGTTCTTGCGGGTCTTGGTCAGTGCCACGCTGACCTCGTTGATCCCGAACGGCCACTTGCTGCCGTTTTTCAGCGTGACCTCTTTGACCTCTGCGGCCACCTCCGGTTCCAGCGCAGACAAGCGGCTGTTCTGCTGGGTGTCGGTGTTTTTCATGCTGGCAATGTCCGTGGTATGGCTACCGGTGGTCTTTTCCAGCGCGGCCAGCCGGGTGTCCTGCTGGCTGTTCAGGGTCTTAATGCTGGCAATGTCGGTGTCGTGGCTGTTGCTGGACGTTTCCAGCACACCCAGACGGCGACCGAACCAGAGCAGCATAATGTGGATGATGTTCGCCGCCATGTTGGAATCAGAGATACCAACCTCCATGCGGTTGAACTGATCCTGTTCCAGCAACGTACCCTGCTGGATAACCTTGCCGTCCTGATCCTCAACATGGTTGCGCCAAAAGGTTCTCTTAAACATCAGCATTTTCTTCTATCCCTCCTTGCTCAGAAAGTCTTTTCCAGTTCTGCGTTTGCTTCCGCCAGCCGCATCACTTCGGGTTCGACCTCGATCAGCGGGAACGTGAAGCGCAGCAGACCGGCGTTGATGCTGTCACGGGACAGGCTCACGCTCTGGCTCCCGGCCAGCACACCGTTGTTGTCGTAGACGCGCACACCGGTGATCGTGTCCTTTGCGCCGGAACTCGGTGCATTGACATAGACCACCACGGCAGTCCCGTCAATCTCCTTGCTGTTGATCTCGCCGTCAACCCAAGTGCTCTTGTTGAGCTGGTACTGGAAGCGAGTAACCGCCCGCAGCAGTTCAGCGCGGCGGTTGTTCAGAAAATTATCCGTAAAAAACGCCATCCTCTTTCTCCTTTCTCTGCAAAAGAAAAAGCCCTTGCGGGCTGTTGCAGCTTGTTACAGGTAGGTCTTACCGCAGACACGCGGCGTGATCTTGAACGCTTCGACTTTCACCTGACCGCCCGCCGTGGCCGCTGCGCTGGTTCCCAGCGTTGCCGTGCTCGGCTTTGTGCCGGTGGTCGAATCGCCCGCTTCTCCCGGACTCCCCGTGAATGCTTCCACTCTAGTTTCAGAGTAGAGCGGCATATTGGCAGTGTAGCCCTTTGTGCTGGTAACGGGCAGGTCGCCGGTCACGCCGCTGCCAGTTTCCGCCGGGGTGATGGAGTAGCCATCCACCGCCGGGGTGGTTTGCAGCTCTTGTCCTGCGCTCCAACCTTTCGTTGCCACCTCCGGGATCGTACCGGTGATCTTCGGGAACGCAAGGAACGCTTCGGTGTTCGCCGTTGCGTCCAGCTCTGCGCCGGTCGAGTAGCCCAGTTGAGCGGGCTTCCAGTATGTGCCGCAGTACGGAATACCGCACTCCGGCACTTTGTAGGCCATGCACTCCACCGTCACGCCAACGCCGATGCCGTGCCGCACCATGTAGCTGATCTGCTCAAGGTGAGCAGACAGGCGTTTGGTGTAGCCCAGCAAATCCTCCATTTCCCGGATGGTGTGATACTGCGCCGCCGCTTCCGTAATGTTGACGTTCAGCCGCCAGAAGCCCGGAGTGCCGCCGTAGTCGAACCACTCTTCTACCTCGGAATCAGGGTACACGGCACTTGCTTGTTCCCGGACGGCCTTGACCGTACCGGCGTACCGCTGAATCTCAATCGCCGTTCGGACGATTCTCCGCTTCGTTTCCACGTCGGCGGTGGAGTCGTACCACTCGATTTTGAGGTAAACGGCCATCTGATCCAGCACACCCTCGTCGCAGGTGTCCACTTCGGAGAACGTCATGCCGGTGTCGAGATATTCAAACATCCGGTCTTGCAGTTCCCCGTAGACGGCAGACAGAACTTGCGCCCACGGTTGAGCGGCAACGATCCGCGGCAAGCCGTCCGTGATCCTTGCGTCCCGCAGGTTAATCATCCTCGATACCTCCGTAGATGATCGTCGGCGTTCCGCTCAGCTTCGGAATCTGCACAACGGCTTTCCCTGAATCCGTCCCGCTCTCGACCACCTTGTAGACCGGCTGGCGCAGCTCCACCCGTTTTACGCCCGCTGCCCGCAGACGGGAAGCCAGTTCCAACGGGTTAATATCCCGCCCAATGGAACGCTGCCACACCTGAAACTCTTCCACGGCCTTGGCGACGTTCTCCTGAACAATGCTTGCGCCCTTGGAATTGCCGGAACCGATGTAATAGGTGAAGTCGATGGAATACTCCACTTCCTCCGGGGCCTTGCAGATCACAAGGTCTGTCATGGGGCGGCGGGCTTCGGCCATCAGATACGTTTGCATTTCGGTCATGTCCTTTTCGCTCGGCATCTTGCCGCCGGTCAGCATGAAGAAGATGTAGACCGTACAAGCAACATTCCGCGGGCTGACAGCGATTGCACTCTCCACGTCCGACCGGAACGACATAGCCCAGAACTCGTAAGCGTCCTTGGGGCCAGCGCAGGAGTAGGTCGTAGGAGAAAGCCAGATTCTACGGGTCAGGCTGTCGTCGCTCTCCACGTCCGCGCCGCCGCTGCTGGTGTCGGTGTTCTCCACCGCCGCCACATACGGAATGGCATCAACCAGAGTATCGACAACACCGGGAGGAATGTCGTTGCTGCCCGCGCCTACCACTTCGGCCCGTGCCAGCACGTCCACATAGGTCTTTCCAATGTCGATCTGCGCATAGTCCATCGTGGCAAAATAAACGCCCGCGGCAGTTCTGACGCGGGTTCCCTGCGGAATCATGGCTACGGTTTTCAATGCAGCCGAAAGAGAAAAGCGAGCTGTCACCGTCGCATAGGTCGCGCCGTTTCGCTTGACACCAAACGGCAGGCCCATGTTGTCCAGCTCTGCGCCGGTCGCCGTTTTCAGCAGCGCACAGCGGGTGCGTTTCTCTGCAACCTGCATCATCATGTAGTACAGTTCCGTCATGCTTTGCAGTGTGAGCATGATCGGGTCTGCTTTGTTCAGGGGCGGAGCCGTGCCGTTCACGGCCTTATAGTTCCGGGTATAGATTTCCGTCACCAGATTGCTTACATCCTGCAACGTAAGGTTTCCGGTAACGCTGTACTCCGGTATATCGGCAAACTCGGCAATGTTAGACAATCTGTACCACCACCTTTGGCCGGATGCGTCCTTGCTGGCTGTGGCTCGTTTCATACTCCACTTCCAGCACTTCCGCCCGCGGCTCGTACTTCTTTGTTTTGCGAATGATCTCTGCCGTGAGCATCGCCTGTGCAGCTTCGGCGGGCAGGCTCAAACATTCCATGTTCAAGCCAAACTCCCGGTCAAGGGCCTGTTCGCCCTCCTTGCTGCCATAGAGCGTCAGCAGGCAGTTGTAAATATCCAGTTCTTCGGTTTTGCCAGACGGCTCAATTTCAACGTCGAACTCGCCCAGCGTCATGGTTTCCATATCGCTGCTCATAAGGCGTATTCCTCCAACGTCAGCGTAACTTTGCCGTCTTTCAGGCCCCAGAAGCGATGCACCGCGCCCCAGCCCGTCGTCACCTTTATCAGCTTGAACGGATTCTGCGACATAGGTTTGTTGTTCAGGATGAAGTAGTCAATCGTTCCGGCTTCACAGTGCTTCATGAGCGCGTCAAAGATTTTGCGCGGGTTTACGCCCAGCTTTGAAACCAACTGGATTTCAAACTGGTACGACTTCAACCCCGGCCCTGTGTACTCGCTCTTGTCTTTCCCGCCGATTACACTGTGCGCGGCCCAGTTGCTTGATGTGCTTCCGGTGATATTGTTCGGTGTCAGAACTCGCCAGCTCGACACCGTAAATATCAGCCCCGCATAGCATCCAATGCTTCCCCATGCCATAGGATCACCCCCTTATGGTGTCGGAGTTCCGGTTTCACCAGCAACGACATACGGGCCAGCCGTGGCCGCACCAGAATGAGTGTGCTTGTGGTTTACCAGAGAAATGCCGTTGATCTTGCAGTCACCGGAACCGCCGGAGATATTCACGGTCGATCCCTTGATGTTCACCGTCGTTCCGTTGAAGTTCAGCGTAACGCCCTTGATCTCAACCGTTCCGTTCTGACACACCTTTACGGTGGAACTTCCCACCTTGAAAGTCATGTCACCCTTGACGGTGTACTCCACGTTCTTCCCAACGGTTTCTTTCACATTGCCGTCGATGGTTTCCGTGTAGTCTCCGGTGTCGCCGTCGTACTGCTCAAATGCTTTTCCCTGCTCGTCGTTGTAGTCGTGCCGGTAGCGGCCCTTCTTGCCCTCGACGGGCTTGTTGTCCTCATTCCAGATCGTGCCGATGCACGTTCCCATTTCCTGACTGTCGGAGTTGTGGAGGACACAGACCAGCTTGCCAACGACCGGCATCCTGTACATGGCATTGGAAACCATGCAGATTTCATCCGTGACCGAATCGGCGCGATCCTCGTATGTAACCTCAATGGTTCCGTCCTCGTAGTTCACCTTGGAAACAGAGCCAATACGGATAACGCTGCTCATGCTGTCACCCTCCCACTCTGCTTGCGGAAACTTTCGTCACCAGACCGGAAGATTTGTTCAGCGTGTGTGTCACGCTGTCCATGTAATACTTCCCGTTCAACTTCCCCAATCCCTTTATGTTGATGCACATGGTCGAACACAGACTCAGGTTTCCCATCGTCGAAAAGGAAATGGTCGTGGCCGAATGGTTCTTGTTGTCGATAGCGGCTTGGAGCTGACGTTTTGCGTCCGCTTCGCTGGACGCATACTGGTTCAGTTTCAGCATCCGGTCGGCAGTACCGATTGTGACCTTGATGTTGACTTTTTTCTTCTGGTTCGAGTAGGTGAACTCTCCGCCGGTGTACGTCCCGGACAGCGTTGTGTTCCAGCTCAGGGAGTTGGGTACAATGTCCGCCGGGGTAAAGGTAGCGACGGCATCCTTTTTCTTGTACTGCTCACGATCAAAAATCCAGATTTTGCTCCGGTAAGTTTTGAGGATCAGTCCGTAGGTGCTGCAAAGTTTTTGTAGGAACGAACTGTCCGTGTCGTCCTGCTCTTTCAGTGCAATGTCCACATCCTCGGCATCCATGCTGCACCCAAGCCCGTACCGGTCGGCAATGGTCTGAGCAATGCGCTTGATGGAGGTCTTTTTCCAGACGCACTCTTGATTTTTTTCGTGGAAGCTCGTTCCATTCGGACGGGCCACCGCGCCGATGGTCAGCACACACGGCCCAGCGGAATAGCTGAGATCGTCCACCACCAGCGTCCCGCAATCCAGCGGGGTGCTGTCACCCTGCACGATCCAGTTTTTCGTGCAGAGTGTCGGGTGCAGCACAGCTTCCTTATCCGGCAACCACGAGTTGATCCACTTATCATCCACCGCGTTTACCTTGATGGAAATGCTGTCGCTCGAATCTGCTCCCCGGTCGTTATAGGTGAAGCTCTCCACATCCCCGGAAATGTCCCCGGAAATATCGGTGTCGTTGTACTCCAATTTCAGGATCGTTTTTCTGGGCTGAATCGCAATCATATATATCACCACCTACCTTTTCCACGGCGGCAGGTTATCATTTGCCGCCACCTCTTCTTCAATGTCCGGCGTGACCAGCTCAACGCCGGAATCGAATCTGTAAATCTCGATGTACTCCCGGTTTGCGGCCATCAGCACATCGGCTTTCAGCTCGTCACCATAGACGGATTTTGCAATGCCGTCCCAAGTGTCGCCGCTCTTCGTCGTGTACGCCATCAGGCCACCCCCTTATGAAGCATATTTGACGCGGCCTTGCTCTCGCTCTTCTTCGCGCATTTCGCGCTTGAACTGCTCGAACATTTCCCGCATCATTCTTTCGATTTCCTCCGCCTTTGCATCGTTTCCAACGGTGATCTGCGGTGCAAAAACAAACTGGGAATCCTTGATGCTGTTGGAGCTTTCGTTTTCGCCGCCCGCAGCGCGGTAAGCACTGGACGGCATATCCGGCAGGGTTTTCTCGGTGTCCCTCTGCGGCAGCACATAGAGCGGCGTTCCGGTGTCGGTCAAGACACCATCCTGCCAGCTCGACAGCACCGTGCCGCCGTTGTAGGTCTTTGCCGCTTCGGTCAGCATAGAGGTGATCGTGCTGTCCCCGCCAAAATACTTGTTCAGCACCAGCGGAGCAACATCGGCGGCAATGCTGGTAGCCGCCAGAGCCAGAGAACCGTCACCGGCCAGCGAGTTGTTGGCGACCGTCCACAGCAGGGATGCAGCGTCCCCCGCCGTGCGGATGCCGTTGGAGCGCAGGGCGTAGTCGGCATAGGCTTTGGAGAAGTCGATCAAGTTGTCCAGCTTCTCGTTGCCCGTTGCACTTGCGCTGTTCTCTGCAAAGTCTTTCGCGGTCTGGCGCGTTTCAGCCGGAACATCGGGCGTTTCTGCGGCGGGCGGCTGTGCCGTATCCTGCTGCGACAGCATATAGAGCGGCGTTCCAGTGTCGGTCAAGACACCATCCTGCCAGCTCGACAGCACCGTGCCGCCGTTGTAGGTCTTGGCGGCTTCCGTTACGGCCTTTGTTACCGTGCTGTCGCTTCCCAGATACTTGTTCAGGATGATGGGTGCAACGTCGGCGGCGATGCTGGTCGCCACCAGTTCCAAAGAGCCGTCCCCGGACATGGCGTTGTTCGCCACCGTCCACATCATCGACACCACATCACCGGTGGATTTGATGCCGTTGGAGCGCAGAGCGTAATCGCCGTAGGCTTTGGAGAAGTCGATCAAGTTGTCCAGCTTTTCCTTGCTTCCGTCGGTGAAGCCGCCGTTCGCAAAATACTGGACGTTCTGCACACCGGCTGCGCGGGTCGCGTCCTCACCAGACACGCCCAGCATACGGCCAGCCCGCACCCAGTTTTCCACGTTGCTGTCATGGACGCTGGGCTTGAAAGAAATGACAGCTTCCGTTCCAGCTTCACCGGCGATGCTCACCCCACGGGTAAAGCCGCCGTTTGCGAAAGCGGGCATTGCCACTTCCGACAGGTTAAAGCCGAACGTCTTACCGGCGAAGTTCTTCGCCACTGGGACATTTTCAAGCCACTGGGGAACCGTGAACGAGAAGCTATTCAGGGCGCGAATGATGCCGTTGACGACCGTGACCGTCACCGATACGATGCCCTTTATCAGCCCAACGATGGACTGGATCACAGGCTCTATCACCGGCAGCAGGCCGTGGATCACATCGACTACCAACTTGATCGCGTTTATCAGGGTCGTACCGACCAGACTAATAATCGCGCTTATCAGCGGCGACACCGCCGGGAACAGCTCGTTCACAGCGAAACTCAGCACGTCCGCCAGCAGCGGCTTGATGTGGTTCACGCCGAGGTCTACGATCTGCCCGATCAAGCCCTTTACCGACTCGATAATCGGGATCACCGCGCCAAACGTAGTTCCCAGATCGTCGATGCCGAAGATGCTCTTCCCGCTCAAACTCTGCTGGATGTTTTGCAGGTTTTCCAGCGAGAACGCGCCAGCCAAGGTATCGTGGATGTTCCCTGCGATGCCCTGCACTTTCCCGGTGAATCCGTCAAAGAGCGTCAGGCCCTTTTCGCCAAACACCTGTCCGATGATCTGGCGAATGTCCTCGAAGTGATCTCCCAGCAGGCTGACCACCGCGATCACTCCGCCCAGACCGGCGATCACCGGGCCAAATGTAGACATAAGGCCCGCGAAGATGTTGAAGCCGCCTTTCAGGACTGGCGATGCCACAGCTTTACCCAGCCCGAACGCTTTGCCGCCGAAGTCCGCCACGCCGGACACAGCCTTACCAACTTTCGTCTGACCCGCAATGCCCTTGATCTGCGTCCACGCTTCGCCGCCGCTCTTCGTGGCGGTGCTTGCCGCCATGCTAGAGATCACGCTGTTCAGCTTAGAACCTGGGGCAATGTTCAATCCGTTCAGGAAATTCACGCCACCCTTTGCAATGCCGCCTTTGATGCCGCCGGGAATATCGGACAGGAATGCGCCAACATTTGC
This sequence comes from Faecalibacterium sp. Marseille-Q4137, assembly GCF_017377535.1. Taxonomy (NCBI): domain Bacteria; kingdom Bacillati; phylum Bacillota; class Clostridia; order Eubacteriales; family Oscillospiraceae; genus Faecalibacterium; species Faecalibacterium sp. Marseille-Q4137. The sequence goes on along the minus strand of NZ_JAFREK010000003.1, from coordinate 118,526 downwards.
CGCCATGCCGGACAGTTTCTTTCCTGCTCCCGTCTGCGCAAAAACGCTTCCGATTGCCGAGAGTGACGCATTGCCTTTCGTCATAGCGGTGCTTGCCGCCATATTGGAGATCACGCTGTTAAGCTTCGAGCCGGGGGCAATGTTCAGGCTGTTCAGGAAGCCTACGCCCTGCTTCGCAATGGTTCCGGGAAGATTTGTAACCGCCGTTCCGATCTGGGTTTTTCCCACATCACCTGCGGCAACTGCAATCCGGTTCAGAGCCGGGAAGCTCTGCCGTATGGTCTGCCCGCGCTCTGCTGCACCCATAACATCCCGAACAAAATCGATCTTGGACTTTCCCAAATCCTTTCCGTTGGTCTTGGTCAGACCGGTAAAGTTTTTCAGGGTAGCCCACAGACCAACACCTGCACCGTTCGCTTTGGTCGCAATATTTTTCAGGAACGAGTTTTGCGGCTGCGGGCCAATGGATGGGGACTGGATGCCCGCCATCTGTGCGCCGTAGCTCATGCCGCTGGCAATGGTGCGGATGCCGTTGAAAATCTTTCCGCCGCCGGTGGTGGCCCCACTCACTCCCTTTGTGACCCCACTGACGACTTGAAGAATCTGCGGCGCAAACCTCATACCGGCCCACGCCGCGCCGATGCCGCCGAGCGTGGCGGCTACCTTGTCGCCGTTGTTCAGCAGGTACTCGATCACTTCCTTTACCCGTGCCGTTATATCCGGCAGGGCTGCGCGGAAGTCGTTGATTTTTTCGATGCCGAACCCGGCAACGTCTTTCAGAATAGGCAGGAAATTGTTTCCGACCTCAATGCGGACGGCCCGCCATGCGTTGCTCAACATCGTCAGTACAGATTCGGAGGTTTCGCATTTCAGCAAAAACTCCTTGTACATACTGCCGTTGTATTTAGAAGCATCGCCCACGTCGTCCAGCGTCTTTATAAACAGGTCAAGATTTCCGGTCAGCTTTGCACCGGATTCAATGGCCCATTGTCCGAGCAGCGTTTTCAGGTAGCCAACCTGTTTGTCTTTCGGCTGGCTTCCAATAGCCGTGAACAGGCTCTTTATTGCCGCCGGTGCATCCGTCTGCATATCCTTTGCAAACTGTTCCGCAGTAAAGCCGAGCTGTTCAAATGCCGCCGCCTGTGCGTCGGTCGCTTTTGATCCCATCGAGAGGTTTGTGTACATCCGGCGAATAGACGTTGCCACCTTGCCGGAGTCAACGCCCATTGCCAGAAGTGCCGTAGACAGAGCCGCCGTGCTTGCAACGTCCATACCCGCAATCTGGCCGAGGGAACCGGTGTCGTTCACCGTCTGGGCGATTTCTGCGGCGGTCGTCGCATAGTGCGCACCCAGATAGTTGATCTGATCGGCCAGCTCCATAACCTGACCGTGGTTTATGTCGAAAGCCACTTCCCACTTTGCGGCCCAGTCGCCCGCCTGATCTGCGGAAATGTCCATAGCCGTTCCCATTTCAGCAACATCACGCAGGAAGCCGTCACTTATCAGGTCGTCCATGCTCTTGCCAGACTGACCGGCAGCAGCCGCAAGACGGGTCAGTTCTTCGGCGGTATACGGAATATCGGTGCTTAAATCAAGAATGTCTTTCGACATTTCTTCGTAGTTTTCACGAATGACTTTTCCGCTATCGTCCGTCAGACCGCCAACGTACTTCGTCACATCCAGCATTTCGCTTTCAAAAGAAACCGCTTCTTTTGTCGTGTCAACCACGCCAGCGGCCAAACCGCCAGCTGCGGCCACCGCGCCCTTGGCGATATTCGCCGCGAACTTCGATGCTCCGTTTGCAATGCTCCCGATCTGCGTGTTCGCCAGCTTAACCGCTTGTGCAAGCGAATTGTCAACGTGACCGCCGATCAGGATGGAAAGTTCTAACTCTTGATTTTTTGCCATTCCTCCGCAACCTCCCCGTGAATCTCCACCAGCTCACGCACAGGCAAGTTCAGGTAAAAATCTGCGCTTGTGTGCGTGACTGTGGCGAGAGCTATCGCCGCCTTTCTGATTGTTTTGTAGCCGCCCTTTAAGCGAAAAAATCCTTGTGGTTGACACCTGCGCGGAGCTGCACAGCTTCCGACAGGGGCAGGCCGAGGAAGAACGCAACATCCTTGCCGGTCGCCATAGAAGCAATCAGGCAGCAGTAGTAGTAGTTCAGAGTCTTTTCTGCTGCGCGAATGTCCTCTTCCTCCATGCGGTTCTCCGCCTGACGGACATTCATGCCGGTCATGTTGGCGACACCGGACAGATCAATGGAAGTGTAGGTTTCGCCCTTGTAGGTGTAGGGCTTGCCGAACTTCATGACGTGGCTGTGCTCGTCCTTGTCGTCGCCGTCCTCTGCCGCCGCGCTGCGGAGGGATGCCTGCACGGTCTGGCGCACCTTTTTGCTTGCGCCGATGGGAAGCAACTGGAAGAACTCAATGGGGAGCTTCGTTGCTGCTGCGGCCAGAGCGTCGGTGTATGCGGTGGCAGTTTCGGGGGTAATCATCGCGGCCAGCTCACCCTCGTTGTACAGCTTCTTGATGATAAGCACCGCGTCCTTGATGGTCAGGCCGTCCAGACCGGACAGGTCAATCTCGGTATACTCCTTGTCGTCGAACTTATAGGGACGGGCCAGCTCGATGATTTTCGGGTTCTTCTTGACCTCTGCGGTTTCGGTCTGCTCTGCGGCGGTAGAAATGTTCTTCTCCATGATGAAGTTTCCTTTCTGTCAGATACAAAAAATTGACCGCCCCGGTCTTTCGGGGCGGTCATTCGTTCCTTTGGGATCAGATCAGAGCGGCAACATCCGCCAGCATATCCTCACCCTGCACACGGTAGATACCGTTCAGTTTGTCGATGGCGATAATCTCTTCGCCGTCGTTCTCGATCATGAGGTACGTCAATTCGAGCTTGACCTTTGCTTCCATGCCCTCGCCCGCCTTGATCTTGCCGGGAGTGAACTCCTTGACACGACCGATCTCGACGATGCGCAGGCCCTTGTAGGCATAGCCAAGGCTCTTATCGACCGCCTGCTGCGCCACACGGAAAGTCAGATTGACCTGACGCTTCGGGGACAGCACGTTGACAAAGCTCGAATACACGAGGTTGAAAGAAACCTCCTGCTCGATGCTCTCAAACTGACCGATGTTCGGTGCGCTGATTTTGCCGAGGATGCCAGAGCCGGAAACGTCGATGGTTTCCGAGGTGATCTGCGGCAGGGTAATCTCCGGGGCCGTGCCGATGGCTTTCACGCCGTCAATGTAGACGTTGAAGCTGTTGACAATTTCCGGGGTCAGGTTAGTATCCAGTGCCATAGTTTATCCTCCTTTCGTTTAGCCGCCCAGCGCGTCAGAGATCGCGTTGGGATCGAACTCCACCAGCTCTTCGATGTCCTCCGCCGGGTTGAACGGAGACAGATACTTGTGGAAAGTAATGCAGCCGTTCAGCAGCGAGGTGGTGGGATTCTCGCTTTCGATGTACTGAATCTCATGGCGGGCGCAAATGCCGCGGCTGACAAAGCTGTTTCCGCGCACATTCTCGCTGTCCACCAGAGCCTCGATCAGACGCTTGTTCAGAGGATCATCGACCTTCTGGAAGTAGGTCTGAATGAAAGTATTGTCGTCCCAGTTCATAAAGCGGCGGACACTGAACCAGCGATCCTTGGGGTCGGTGTTGCCGGGGTAGCAGGCCGTATTGTTACCCCACAGACGGAAGCCGTTCATGTTCAGCCACGTTGCCACGCCGAACGAGTTGACGACGTTTGCCTGCTCCTGATCCAGCAGCACTTCCGTGCCGTCTTTCAGGCAGGCGGCGGAGATTGCCAGCGTCTTGTTGGACGGGCTGACATAGGGAATGTTGCCATTGGCTGCATCGGTCGCCACGGTCAGCGCAGCGGCCATAGCGGAACCGGCATAGACCACATCGCCAACCTTGGCGTACAGCCAGACCGGGTAGCAGTTTGCGCTCGTGATGGCCTGCTTCTCTTTCTGCTGCTTCACACCGGTGTACATCTTTGCACCGGTGGTGGAACTGTCCACGTCCACGATGCAGACGGCGCGGAAAACGCCGTTGATGCTGGTGGTCTTGGCCTGCAAGCCAGCGGCAACCGTAGCGTCCTCCGACCAGCCGGGAGCCAGCAGGATGCCGGGAGTCATGTTCAGTGCAGGGTAAATCTGGCGAATTACCTCCATGCCGGTTTCTACGCCCTGTGCGTTCACGCCGCCCACAACGTCGGACGCAGTAACGGCGGTGGGGTCGATCTGCACACCGCTTACGGTCAGGCTGGTCGCGCTTGCTGCCTTGCCGCCGGGGATGATGGCGATGGTCACATAACCGTCATCGTCAAACGCTGCGGTGTAGTCCGTGCCAGCGGTCAGAGCCGTGGATGCGGACTTGACCACCAGCTTGTCCAACAGAATGTCCTTGACGGCAACGGTGGCAACGCCGCTGTTGACCTGCACGGTGGTTTCGGTCATGTTCTTCTTGTGCTTGGCCGGGTCGAGGACGTTGATGTACACGACCGGCGAAACACCCAGAACCTTGAAGCAAGCACCCATACTCTGACAGAGGGTGTACTTCTCGTAGTCGTCATCGTAGCCGAGAGCTGCGGTGGCTTCTTTCAGGCTGGTCGCCAGAATCGGGACGTTGGTGCAGTGATAGGGGTCGCTGGCGCGGTTGATCGGCGCAGTACCGATCACCACCTGCAAACCAGCGGTAGACTGTACCGGCGCAACAACACCGGTCGGCTGCTCAGTGACGTAAACGCCATGCTTATAAACTGCCATGCGTTACTCCCTCCTTTAGTTCAGTGCCGCCTTAACCGCGGCAAAAATAATACCCGCGCCGCTCTTGGGGTTTTCCAGAGTTGCGCGAGTATTTGCGAAGTCGGCGATGGGAACCATCAGGCCCCGTGCCGCCGGGATTTTGTTCAGGAAGTCAGTCACCGCATCCGGCAGCGCGTCGCTATCGCTGTACACGGTAAACTGCTTCACAGTGTTCTTTACGGACGGGCCACAGTACACAACAGGGCCGGTCTTTTCCACCGCTGCGGTATTCTCTGCGGCGGCGGTCTGTTTTCTCTCGCTCATATTAACACCTCAATTTCCGGGTTGTTCTCGCTGCTCATGCTGGGACAGGTTACGTCCATCTGCACGGTAGCAAAGTAGTACGGGCTTGTGTTATCCTGCTGGATCGCACAATCAATGGGGAGCAGCACGTTGAAGTAATCGCCGAAGATGTTGTGGACGCGGAAATGCTGGGCGAGGTCTTGCATGATGTTGTACAAGTCCAGCACCGCCGGGGCTTTCATGTCCCGCGCTCCCTCCGCCTTGTTGCGGCTTGGGGTCTGGTATGTACAGATAATCAGGCTCATGTCCACCAGTTCCGGCTCTTCCATCTTGTCGATGCTCCAACCTGCGGCCTTGACCAGAATAAACGGGGCGGCTGCGGCCACCGTGTCCACATCTTCGTCGTTGCCGAAGTCGGTCGGAAATTCAAAGTCGAAGATGTTGAGCGGCTTATCCTTGCCTTGACCGCTGAATGTCTTGCCATCAAAGAGCTTTTCCAGCTCCTTGTGCAGACACTTCACAGCGTCAACCGGCGTATAATTGCTTTCTCTCACTTTGCTTTCCTCCCGGCCTGCAACAGAATTTTGGACACCTCATGCTGCAACCGCTCCTGCAAGATGATCTCACTGTCCGGCTCCACCTCTTCCCGCCATACCGTGCTGTGCATAGCACTGGCGGACGGGCTGGACATGGTGTAGAGTTTTTCTACGATGCCGTTCCTGTTCCTCCATCTTGTCGATTTCGGGTTTGTCGCCGGACGACCGAGAATCCTCTGCACCATGCCAACGTGTCCACTGTCGAACTTCACCAGAAAGCCCTTACTCGCCTGACCGTAATCGGTCTGTCCGCCGGTCAGCGGGGCCATCGGATTTTTCTTCAAGACACGGGAGGTGTGGAACTCAGGCGACAAAACCCAGCTTGTTCCCATGTGAGGAACAGCCGGGTTTGACTGAAAATCGCCCAGATCGTTTCGGCGGCTGGAAATAAAAATCTCCGCCGTGGGGTTCTGCGTCGTCGCCCTGTTGCGGATTTTCAACGCATTCAGGTGACGGCGACCGGCAGAATTGACGGCGTACCGAAGCCGTGCCTGCCGAACCATCATGTTCTTGGCTCTCGTGGCAGTCTGGTTGACTGCATTCTTCATGGCTCTGGGAGCCTTGTCATGCAGATCGCCGAGCGCACGTTCCACCTCACTGATGTTCGGCACTTGCACGTCATAGATTGCTTTTGCCATTACTGCCGCACCCTCTCCAACGTGACCAAATACAGACCATGTTCTGTCTGGCAGCTCTTCACCGAGTAGGTGATCTTGTCGTACTCCATCGGTTTCCCAATTTTAGGAGCAGGGCCATAATCAGCAACGCGAACAAAAAACTGCTTTTGAGAAATATACAGTCCTTGGTCGAAGTTTTGTTTGGCTCCGGCTTCCCAGTGCGACTTGCGTTCTCTCAGGTCTACCTCATACGGCACAACATCGAACTCTTCTCCGTCGATGGTGTGCTTTTCGACAAACTCTTGAAAGAAAACCTCGTCAATGTCGGCCATTGCCATTTCCAGAAAGTCGGTCATGGTTGCACCCGTTTACTCCGCGGAGGTCTTGCGGGCCTTTCTGCGGGTCGGTTTGTCCGCCGCGGCGGGCTGCGGTTCAGGCTCGTTGCCGTCGGCATCTGCCTGTTCCACGATCTCGCGGGTTTCCTCGTCCGGTTCGCCATAGACTGCAACGCCCTGCTGCACAAGGCGGTCAGCTTCGGCATCATCAAGGCAAACAAATTCCCCCGCCAGAATCAGCTTGGCGGGGGCGTTTGCCTTGGGGCGGTGGCCGTAACCACCGGCGATGATCTGAACGATTTTCATGTAGCTGCTCCTTTCCGGTTTAGCCCACCACGTTTGCGGCGAAGATGTACGGATTCTTGTTCTTGGGAGCGGCCAGAGGGCGACAGCCCAGACGGAGCTTGCGGGTGTCCTTGTCCTGATCCACGACGAACTTCGGCACACGCTTTGCAGCATAGGTCGAGTAGTTCACCTGACCGTAATCCATCTGGGTGATGGAGCCGTACATCATGTGGCCGCAGTTGGGAGCAGTCACCATAGCAGCATCGGCGGGGAAATATTTCTTCGTCAGGCCGTGGTCGTCGGAGTAGGTTTCATCGACGCTGAACACAGTGAGCATGAAGCCGCCGAAGTTCAGAGTACCCATGAGAACAACACCGTCGTACTTGGAAAGCTGCTGGCGAATCTCGCCGGTGATGATACCGCTGTTCTTGTCCAGAAGCCGCTGGGTTTCTGCATCGGTCAGGATGTAGTCAGCAACATCCGAGCCGAGAACCAGATCGACAGCGGGCAGGCCGCGGGAGGACAGCATACGGCACATATTACGCACATCGCTGCGGTAATCGCCGCCGTCCTCGTTCCACTTCTTTGCCACGGTGTACAGGTGATCGCTCTTTGCGCCGTTGAAGAAGCGCACCTGCTTGGTGTCGCCCTGAGTCACATCGTCGATGTACTCCACCATATCGCAGCCGTTGTTAATCATGGTCTGCGCGGCCATCCACTCTTCGCGGCGGGTAATGCGGGCATCCATTTCAGCCATATCATCCACCAGCAGACGGGCGGCTCTCTGCTGCTCGTCCATGCCGGGATAGATCGCTTCGCCAAAGCCGCGCTTGGTCAGCTCGTCCAGAGTCAGCAGACGGGACGGGGCGATGTATGCAGGCTGGATGCTGTTGATCTCATAGCCGCGGCGGGTCATGGGAATGTCGCCAACGCGGGGAGCAACGAACGCCGCCAGTTTGCGGTCGCCGTCGCGGTACTCGGTGATAACCTTGTCAGCCTTGAAAATGTCGCCTGCGCCGGTCGGAAAATAGCGATCCTTGAAGAAGCCGACCGCCGGGACGACCTCTTCAACGGCTGCGGCCAGAATGATGTTGTCGAAGAAATTCAGAAGAATCTCAGCCATTGTGTTTATCCTCCTTTCACATCTCAGTCACGGGCAGGATCGCAATGCCGTTCATGCGCAGCGCGTTCTTGTCCGCTTCGGTCATGGTGTACTCGTCCTTGACCACCAGCTTGTCCGGGTTGAAACAGCCAGCCAGATAAACAGTGGTCGTCGCATCGCCGGTGGCCGGGACGGTCACGTCGTCGGTCAGGATGCAGTCAGCGGTCAGCGTGTCGCCGGAAGCTGCGGTGCTGCCCAGAATGTACAGCTTGCCGTCCTTTGCGCTCTTGGCGAACACAGTACCGCGGGTATAGGTCGCTTCTTTGCTGCCGACGCTGGCGATCTTGCCAGCACCGACGCGCTTGGGCGGGGTCAGGCCCACGATCAGGTTGTCGTATTCGACCTCGCCCAGCTTTTCACTCAGCATCTTAGTTGCCATAGGTCAGTCCTCCTTTTTGGGGTGCAGCAGGTTCTTGAAAGCGGCCCGCTTCTCGGCATCGGTCGGCTTGGTGTTGGTCACGCCAGTACCGCCCACACCGCCAGCGGTTGCACCGCCCACGGCATTTGCGCCGCTGGCCTGTGCGTCGTCCTGCACATCGTCCAGCAGCTTGTGGCCTTTCTTCTTGGCATCCAGAGCGGCGCGGTATGTAAGCTCCTGTGCGGTGCAAGCCTTTGCGCCATACTTGGCTTCTGCCACCAGCTCGGACGGGATGGTGTCTGCGATCTCGTCAATGGCGGCAAGACGGTCACGTTCCTGCTTCTGTGCTTCTGCACGGGCATCGTTCACGATCTCATTGACCAGATCAGGACAGCCCGCCCGAAGCTCTTCTTTGTTCTTGAACTCCATTTCGGTTCCTCCGTTGTCGTTGTCCGGCTCTTCCGCCGGGTTGCTGTTGTCGGTGGTATTTACAAAACCGCCCTCTGCGGCAGGGGCCACCACAGCGCGGTTTCGTACAAATTCAGGGGCATCGTCGAAAGCACCCGGCACGGCAACGCTGTTGATGAACAGCGCACCGTTGCGGTTTTCGACCTGTGCCTTGGTTTGGTTGCCGGTCGTGACTTCATCCACAAAGCCGTGCTCTTTGGCTTCGCTTGCAGACCACCACGACGTAGCATCCATCCACGCCGCCACTTCCTCGACGGTGTGGCCGGTCTTTTTGGCGTACTGGTTCAGCACGTTGGTACGCATCACGGTCAGCGCATCCATAAGCTGCTGCAAGCCCGCCATGTCCACAAACCCGTTCGGATTCACCCGGATGGGATGGATCATGTAGGTTGCATCCTCCGCCGCCTTGACCACCTTGCAATGACTTGCCACGATGGTTGCAGCACTGGCGCAAATGCCCTCGATCTGCGCCGTGACTGTGCCGATCCGGTTTTCCAGCAGCGCACCGATGGCCTGTGCAGCCCAAACGTCACCGCCGCCGCTGCAAATGCGCACCGTCAAATCCTCCGTTGCCGGGATCGTCGCAAGGTCAGCTGCGAACTCTTTCGGGGTTACTTCATCGCCCATCCAGCTCGTTTCGCTGATGTAGCCATAAAGCAGAAGTTCCGCCGTGCCGCCGGTATCGGCTGCATTGCGGAACTCCCAGAACTTCTTGTTATTCGTTTTTGCCGGGGTCGCCGCCGCTCCGTTGAGGAACAGCGGTTTGCTGTTGTGCTTGCACTCCTGCAATGTCGTCCACCTCCCGTTTCAGTGCGGCTTCGGATTTCCGCTGCCGCATATTTGCTTCGTAACTGCCGCCCGTCATTTGGGCGGTTTCCTGCGCCGCCGTAGAGAAACCGCTGTTCACCCGCATCTGGGCTGCTTCGGCTTCGTCCTTGGGGTTGAGGTTGGTTCTCGCGGGGCCGTTCCATGTGCAGCTCATGTAGGCCGCGGCCACAGCCGGGTCAACCAGAAAGCCGGGGGCCTTGATCCTGCCCTTGCACACAGCTTCCCGGAACCATGCTTCGTAGACCGGCTGGCAGAAATAATCTGCAAACCAGTCACGGTGCATCCCGGTTGTGCGCCAGAACTCGTTGAGTGCGCCCCGCGCCGCCGAATAACTGGTGCTGAACTGTTTGTAAAGCACCTCGGACGGGATTTCCAACGCTGCCGCCATCTGCTTTACGATAGCGTTCATGAACGCTTCAAAGCCCGTGGTCGGATGTTTTGGGTCTGCAAACTGTACATCTTCGCCGGGGTTCAGGTCGATAAACGCGCCGGGGGCCAGCTCCACGCTGGTCTTGTCCGGGGCATCCACCTGAACTTCCGGTGGAATCACCTCGCCAAACGGAACCTCGTCGGACTGATCCGTTTTCTTGATGAACACCGTGAACATTGCCGACACCACAGCTGCGGTCAATTCCGCGTCTGTAAAGCGTCCCAGCTGCTTCAAACTTTCCAGCACAGGAGCCAGCAGCGGCACACCGCGTACCTGACCTGCCCGGTCACGCTGCATCAGACATAGGATGTTTTGCCGCCCGGTCTTTGCGCCGTAGGCTTCCACCCGTGTCCAGTGCGATGCAGACAGGCCAGCCGCCACCGTGCTTGCCAGCGGGTGACGGTCACAAATCCAGTACGCAACGACCATGCCCTCGGCATCGGTTTCAACACCTTGCACGATCTTTTCAACATGGCGACCGTTGATCTCGCAGGGCGAAAGCACGTCCATGAAGCTGGGCGAACACAGCCGGTCGGCTTCGATGATCCGCAGCCGCAGGTCATACAGCACACCGGGCGACTTCTTGTTTTGCAGCACCGCCACAGCGTCGCCGTTCAGCAGGAAGCCCGTGAACATGAGCTGTTGGAGCATATAGAAGTTATCGAGCCGGTCTGCATCGCAGGTCGGTTTGTTCGCCCACAGGGAGAACTCCCGTGCGATCTGGGCGTTGATCTTCTGGGCTTCCTCGTCGGAGATACCCAGAAATGCGTTGTCAATCTGCGGTGTCGGGGTCAAGCCGCCGCACACCACGTTGGTGCGCATCGTCTTGATCGCGCCGGTCGCCAGAGGAACGCCCATAAAGGCATCGCGACTTCTTTCCCGCAGGACGCGAAGATTATCCTCGATGTCCTCTTTCGGGCTTCCACCGTGCCACGTCCAGCCCCGCATAGATTTCTTGTGCAGGCTGGCTCCATAGTTGGAGTAGCCGGAATTGATTGCCCGTATTGCTGACTGAGCAGCAGCACGTTTTACCGCCCGCTCCGGGGCAATCGCCGTGAGCAGGCTATCAAACATTCCCATGCCAGCCCTCCTTACAGGTCACGGGGGACAAAATGCCCCATGCGATTCCTGCCGTTCCGCTGACGGGAAAGTTCCGTCACCTTGTTCGACCAGTATTCGATTCGTTTGCCGATCTGCGTCAGGTCGGCTTTGGTCAGCGACCGGTTTCCGATTTGGTAGCTCTGGCCGTGCGATACGCTCTCTTCGGCGGCTACCCAAACGTCCAGCATCCGTTGTGCTGTTTCCAGCGTAATTCCTGCCATTTAGATACCTCCCGAAAGTTGACGACGGCCCCGTGCTTTCTTGACCGGCTGGACAGGCGTTCCGTCTGCATCCGGCTTTTTCAGCACAGGGCGAGAAATGGCAAGAGCCGCGGTCGCGTAATTGCGCAGATCCAACGGCTCGTTTCGTTTGTGCTCTTTATCTTTGATTTCCCAGTATTCTTTCAAGCGGCCCTTTACAAACCGCACCACTTTCTTCTCGGCTGTTAAGCCTTTGAAGTATTCCTCCGTGTACCCCGCTTCCGGGTTCGACGGGAAGTGGCAGTAGTTCGGGCCGGGGGCCTTGACCTCCAACCGCTGGTAGATGGTCGTCTTGCCAGCGTCAACGCCCAGAATGAACAAATCCGCCTTGACGCGGTTGTTCTTGGACGGGTTGCGGATGAACGGGACACCGCTGCCGCCCATGCCTTTGATCGCAAAGATACGGCGGTTGAGCCGTTCCTTGGCGAAGCGGTACACCGCATCGGTGTGGTGTCCGCCGGAGTCGATGCAGGTAGCCAGCAGCGGGTAGGCCGTGCCGTCCGCCTTGCGCCACGTTTGGAGCAGAAAGTTGTCAAGGTCGTCCCACACCTGATCCGACAGCATATCGCCGTAGATTTTTTGGTATCGAACGCCCCAGCTCTCCACGCCCTCGCCCCAGCCGACCACCTCAACTTCAAAGCGGTCGTCCTGCACGTCAACACCGGCAGTAAGATACAGAACATCGTCCGGCACTTCTGCGGCGTAGATTTCGCGGCGGTTGAACAGCTCGGTGTCCTCCAACTGGATTCCACGTTCTTCCCACGTTTCGCCCAGCTCGGTGTTTACCCAAACTTTCATCTGTTCGGGGTTGCCGTGGTCAAGGGCAATCTTGGCTTCTATAAACTTCTGCACGACCTCTTTCCAGCCAACAAAGGTTGAAGCCAACGTGTTCAGGTGGAACCCTCTGGATTCTGCGCCGGGGTTGGCGGCAACGTACTTGCCGTGAACGCCCTGCTCTTTCCACCGGTATTCATTGGCGATGCAGCCACACTCCCGGCAGACGTAGTTCACGCCCTTGTCGAGATCGTCCGGGTCGAACTTGACGTTCTCCCAGAGGAACGGCTGGTATGCCCCGCACTCCGGGCAGGGTACGTTCCATTCCTCTTGCGTAGAAAGCAAGTAGGCATCCTCAATGCGGCTGTCCCCCTTGATGGTGGGAGTGCTGACCATGACGGTCTTGTAGTCCCAAAAGGTCGTCTGGCGTTTCTTCGCCAGATCAAGAGGGTCGCCCTCAGTTCCCGCGCTCTTGGGGTAACGGTCGATCTCGTCCGCCAGCAGCACCTTGATGGGTCGGCTGGCAAGGCTGGACGGACTGTTTGCACCCACAATGGTGATGTGTCCGCCGGGAAAATTTTTCTTCATGACGGTGTTGCCCGCGTACCGGCTCTTGGTATCTACAAGGCCGGTAAGCCGGGGCGTGTCCCGGATCATGGGAGCAATGCGGTCTTTCGAGAGCGTTTGCCCCATATCAAGGGTAGGCTGCATACACATCACCGGGCAGGGTGCATAGTCCATGTAGTAGCCCAACGGGTTGAGGATAAAAGCGTCCGTCTTTCCGATCTGCGCCGCCGACATGACGACGACCGACCGGACATGAGGATCACCAATGGCATCCATGATAGCCCGCTGGTAGGGGGCTTTCTCGGTGTGCCACCGTCCCGGCTCTGCGCTGGACTCAGCGGACAACACCCGGTACTTGTCCGCCCACTGGCTGACGGTCAGCGGTGGGGGCGGGCGGAGCTTGCTCAAAACCTCCGCGAAGAGTTCCACGGTCTGCGGTTCAAGTTTTACGATCCGTTTCTTCTTCACGTTTCGGCTCACCCCTGACGCATTCCGGGAACATACACAGGATAAGCCGCTGATGAATGCGCTTACCCCACGGACAGCCCTTGCACTGGCTTCCGGGCTTATCCGGTTTTTTCTCCGTCTTGTTCATCTTCATCATCCTTTGACCGCTCCAATGCGACCTGATAATTTGAAAACTCTTCCATGATTTCATGGAGGGAGCTTTGCAGTAAGTCCATGATTTTGTCCTCGTCGCCGTCCAGCTTGGCGATGTTCGCCGCCAGCTTGTTCGGCAAGGCAAGCAATCTCGAACGCAGGTTCATGACGATGGTGGTCATGCCGGTCATAATATCCGACTTGCGGTAAAGTTCCCCGTTGCGCACCTTGTTCTCGGTTTCAGCAGCGATTCTCTTTTCCTTTGTCAGCTTTGCCCGTTCCTCGTTGAGATCAGCCTTGCCGCCCTCATCGCCCCGCAGGTAGTTGATGTACCGCCGGACGCTGGAACGCAGATCGTACAGGCCGGGGGCTTTCTCTTCCAGCACACCCTCGTCCCGGAGCTGGCGCACCCGGCGTTCGGACAGGTCAAGATACTGCGCCACTATCTTTGTCGTGTGGAGCTTCTTCTTCATCCTCTTCGTCCCCCTCCGGGTCTATATCCACCTCACCGGTCGCCCGCATCTTTGCAATGTCAAGGCGGGCCAGTTCCAGCGCGTACCGCTTCTCAAATTCTTCTTGCTGGCGAATCTGGGTCGTAAGGGAAATGATTCTGCCGGAAACCTTGTTCAGAGCTTCCCGCAGTTGCGTCACCCGGACAAAGGCACTGTCCTTGTTGACCATCGCCATCTTCTGCACGGCACTGTCCGCCGTCTTGCCCTCGGCATCCGGGCCGGGTTTGCGCATATCGGTGATGGTGGCCGTGAATAGTTCTTCCGGGCTGCACTTCTCGTACTCCGCGATCTTCTCCATGATGTGCCGCTGCTGAATCCGCAGCAGCTTCAACTCATAGGCGTTGTTCGCGCTGGCCCCGGTGGGTATCGCGTCCAGCCATGCCCGTTCCTCTTCGGTCAGCTTGTCAAGGTGGATGGTGCTATACGCGCCGTCTTTCTCGGCGTTGGTGTTGCCGTCCGGCGCACCGCCGCCGTGGTTGCCCTTGGCGTTCTTCTTGCCCCGGCTGTTCTTGTTGCCGGGTTGCCCGCCGCGCTTGCGCTCTATGGCATCCTCCCACTGGTCGATCTTCTTCCAGTTGCGAACCGTGCCATAGGTCACGCCCAGCGTGGCCGCAAACTCTTTGAGGTTGATCTTCTCGCCCGACCGCCGCCGCTTGACGTACTCAGCCTTGGCGGTGTCGCGCTTGTCGTTCCGCTTCGGCATCCTGCATCACTCCTGCACCCCGTTTCTCGAATCCGCGCAAAAGAAAAAGCCCCACGACATAACGCCGTGGAGCTTCGCTTACTTTTCACTGTACCCATTATACCCGGAAAAGTGTATCACAGTGTATCATTTGCAAAATTTTCTCGAAAAAATCCCCCCTAACTTTTTCAGACCCCCCTCCGGGGAAGTGCAAAAAAGCCCCTATACCTAGAAAATTTTCGGGCTTTCGGACCCGTGAACGGAAAGAATTTCCTCCCCAGTACCTTGCCGGTGGCCCGGAAAATGGTAGAATATGGTAGAAAAGGCCGAAAAATTGGACTTTTTCAGTCGTCAAAATAGCCAAAAATCCCGGAAAAATCCCGCCAAAACAGGCCGAAAAGCCGTCAAAATGACGGAAAAAGGGCGGCAAAACACCGGCGGCGGGCATCCTTTAAGGTATCGCGGGGCGGGCGGCGACCGGCGGAAAAATGGCAAAAGAAAAAGCCCCGCCGCGGCGGGCTGTTGAGCGGGCCGGGGCGGGGCTGGTGTCCTATATAACTATGTAGCGGGGCGCGGTGGGGATTCTGTCGTCCTCATCGGGGCGGCGCGGGGTGAAGATCGGCGGCGTGGATCATCGGCGCGGCGGCGTGTCCAGACAGCAGCGGCGGCGGGGTGCGATCTTCCCACCGGCGGCGGGGCCGGTGTGTGATCCACGGAAAAGCCGCCCACGGAAAACGCCGCCACAAAAAACGCCCCACGGAAAAAAGGCAACAAAAAAAGAGGTAGGCGCGGCGGCGGGCCGTGTCTACCTCTTTTTTCGCGTCAATCTTCCGGGGCGGGTGCTGGACTATTCGCCGGGGCTGCTGTCGTCGCCGTCGGGCGGCGTGAATCCATCGCGGGCCATTCTTTCCCGCGTGGCTGTCAAAATGTAGCCCGCCACGCTTTCCCCGCTGTGAGCGGCGGCGGCATTCAAATTCTCTTCAATCTCTTTCGGGATTCTAATTGATTTTGTCGCAAACTTCGACAAATAACGGTCGTTCGTTATTCTTTTCTTGTCTGTGAGCGGCATTTTTGTCACCTCACTTTCTGCCAGTTTCCATTATATCAAATTTTTTCGGAATGCACCATGCAAAAATTGACGGAATGAATCATGCTTTTTTGTGCATTTCGTAAAATTGCATGATTCATGCTTGACAGTGTGCATGATTCATGCTAAGATATAGCCACAGCAAGCGAAACACCGCAAAACAGAAAAGAGGTAAACCGCATGAAACTTTCCGAAAAAATCGCCGCTGTTGAGTCCGGCGAATACGCCGTGACATGGACGACCCCCGCCGGGTCGATCATGAAAGCCGCCGATTATGGCCCGTACTACGTTGTTTATCGCAACGGTGAGCCGATGGGCGCGATTGACAGCCCCGATGATCTGGACACTTTCGCCGCCGCGAACCACTACACCGCATGAACCGCCGGACACCTTGACGGGCCGCACCGCTGAAAGCGACCCGATCCCAACACCCCGCCGGGGTGAATCAAACCAGAAAAGAGGTGAAAAGGATGTACGCCGATTTCTTCAAGCTGCCCGATGATCTCAAGCGGGCAATTTGGGCCGCTCTTCTTGCCGAATGGCAAAAGAAAAAGCCCGCCACCCGGTAAAGGGTGACAGGCTTGCAAGATAGGTTTTCGAGTTCCGATCTTGCAATGATTTTACCAGCTTTCGCCGGTAAAGTCAAGCGGACACTTTCAAGGGCTGCACCGCTACCGCAAAAGCAACCCTATGCCACCGCCCCGCCGGGGTGAATCAAAAAATCAAAAGGAGATCGAGAACATGACCGCATTCGATAAAAAGGTGAATGGGCTTGCAGCCCGCCACCGCTGGAACATTTCGCCCGCTGCTGATTGGCATATCCCCGCTTATTCCATCGTTCCGATGGATCGCAAAGAGCGCGACCGGATCACCGCTATTTTGAGCCGGTGCAAGTCTCTTCATGTTGACGTGATGCAAGTTTTCAGCCCCTACGCATGGACTTGCACCATCTTGATCCGGGATCAAGCCGAATGGGAAGAGCTGCAAAAGCACCAGCGCACCGTCGAAGCAATCCGCAACGCCTTTATAGAAGCGTACCACTTCAACGGCCACGACGACCGCGGCGCGGTGGATGCAGCCCGGCAGAAAGCCGCCGATCTTGACGCGCTGGACATTTTCAGCGAACTTTACAGCATTCCGGCATGAACGCCGGGCCGGATACCTTGACGGGCCGCACCACGAAAAGCGACCCGATCCCACGCCCCGACAATAGCCGGGGAAAAGCACGAAAAGCCACACCACGAAAACGAAAAGGAGAAGCAACCATGAAACGAGTTTTGACCGCCGCCGCACTTGCCGCCGCGCTGCTGTCCAGCGCACCCCGCGCCGCTGCCGCCTGTCCCTACAAAGTCGGCCCTTTGGGGCGGTACATCGCCCCGGCCATTGTGCAAGGCATGACCGCCACCAACGAAAACCAGATTGAAGTCTGGTGCAGCGACGCGCTGGACGGCGACGACTGGTATTTTCTGGTGGACAACGAAACCGAATTGCGGATCAATGACCGGGTGAATCTGCTGATCGACGCTCACGAAACCCCGGACGACTTCACAGACGACACCGTGGAAGATTGCTTTTTCTGCCACGATTGCGACGAAGCCGAAGATTGAACCCCGCTGGATACCTTGACGGGCCGCACCACGAAAAGCGACCCGATCCCATTCCCCCGGCGCACTGCCGGGACGATCCACAAAACGAAACACGAAAGGAAGTATTTACCATGACGAATAAACAGATCATCCGCGCCGCCGCTGAACGTCTCGACCCGGCCACGCTGCACCAGATCGCCGCCGCGCACCACACCCCGGAAGAGATCGCCGCCGTTGCTGCATCTTGCAAGATCGTTGACAAGGACGGCAACGAACAGCCCGCCACCATCGCGGACGTTGAGATCATGTTTGCAGCGGACGAGTTGCACACGTTCGACCATTGGAAGAAAGAGGGCAAGAGCGTCAAGAAAGGCGAAAAGGCGTTGACTGAGTGCTATTTGTGGAAGTACACCACGAAGCCCAGCAAAGAGCAGCGCGAAAAGGCCGCGGCAGAGGGCAAGGAAGCCGCACCCGATCCGCATTACTACCCCACGAAGTCCCATCTTTTCAGTTGCTTACAGGTTGAAAGCAGCAAGCCCGCCCCGCAAGCCCGGTTCAAGTCCACGGCGGAGATTATCGCTTACAACAAGCAGCTTGCCGCCGAACGCAAGGCCGCGAAAGCCGCAAAGGAAGCCGCCGAAAAAGCAGCAGCCGAAACCGTCCGCCCCGCGCCGATCATCGTTGAAGAGCACCACGAACTTCCCGAACTGGTTCACGTCGAACCGCTTCCCACGAAACCGGCCCCGAAGAAGCCCCGCACCACGAAGAAGCCCGCCGCCGACGTTGCCGAACTCAAAAAGGCAGAACGCAAGGCAATGCACGAATTTATGGCCGTTCCCGAAACCGACCGCGCCGGACAAGCTGCCACGCTGGAAGCATGGCGCAAGGCGACCGCCACCCGGAAAGCTGCCGAAAAAGCAGCAGACGAAGCCCCCGCCGTCACCGTGGACATGAAGAAGCTGCAAGCCGCTTTCACGAAACACTATTCCCGCCTGTACCACACCCACGACGACCACGAAAGCGGCGAATACCTTGACGCGGTGGATCGGTTCGACGAACTGAGCGGCAACGATCCCCAGTTTACCGCCACTGTCCAGAAGTTTAACGAATACACCAGCGATCTAATCAGCAGCGACCGCGAAGCCGCCGCGTTTGTGATGGCCCTTGATGAACTGGAAAAGGACACGATCCCCGAAATGGTTCCCAGCGTCCAACAGCTCGACTTTGCAAGCATCGCCGCCGGTGTGCTGGCATGACCCCAGCGCGGACACCTTGACGGGCCGCACCGTAAAGCGACCCGATCCCACACCCCGCCGGGGTGAATCACGAAAACGAAAAGGAGATTGCACCATGACCGCCAACGAAGAGAAGAACGAACTTGTTGTTGTGGATGTTTCCAACGTCCATATCTACGCTTTCACCGTGTCCGGCTGGCCCACGCCCCGCACCGCCGAAGAGGTGCTGAACGCCGCCCGGAAGAGCAACGCCGAAAGCATCCAGCGGATCACCCAGATTCTTGAATCCGGCGACTACGAAAGCGACCGGGAATATTGGGAAAGCCGCCTTGCACAAGAAAAAGCCCGCTCTTATGCCGTCATGACCTACGGCGAATGGCTGGACTTTGAGCGGAAAAAGCTGCTCACCCCGGAAATGGTCGAGATCACGAAACAGGACTATGAGGACGCGCTGAACGTGTTGCCGCCGCGCAACTGGCACACCCGGAACAACATCGAAGAGTTTTGCAGCCGGGAAATGTACAGCGGCACTTATACCACACAATACGCTTTCCAGCGGGTAACAGGCCGCTATTTTGTGAAGATGGTTGATTGCGCTGATTCTTCCACATGGTTGAGCACGATTTTAGCCCAGCAGTGAAACGGATACCTTGACGGGCCGCACCGCAAAAGCGACCCGATCCCACACCCCGCCGGGGTGAATCCAACACGAAAAGGAGAACGAACCATGACGACCCCGAACGATAGCCGGGACTTTTACCCCACCCCGGACAATCTCGCGTGGGAAATGGCTTACAGTCTGCAAAGCACAAAATACGGCTGGAAGCACCTACCGCAGCCCATCCTTGAACCCTCTGCCGGTGACGGCGCACTGGCCCGCCAGATTCACGCCGTCGCAGATATTCGGCACGATCCCAAAACGGGAAAGATTGACCGTTACGACGAAAGCAAGGCAAAAGAGTTTGATTTGGATTGCATCGAGCTTTCCAGCGACTTCCGCGCCAAATTGAAGAAAGACGGTTTCCGCGTGGTGCATGACGACTTCTTGACGTTCCGCCCCGCGAAGAAATACGCGGCGATCATCATGAACCCGCCTTTTTCCGCCGGTGCTGCTCACTTGCTCAAGGCTTTAGAGATCATGAAAGACGGCGGCAAAATCCGCTGTCTGCTTAACGCCGAAACGATCCGCAATCCCTACACGAACGAGCGGAAAGAGCTGGCGCAGAAGCTAAACGAACTCAACGCCCAGATCAAATACATCCCGGACGCTTTCAAGAACGCCCGCCGCGCCGCCCGCGTTGAAGTGGCGTTGATCTCCGTTGACATTCCCGACAAGGAGCCAGTAAGCAAAATCCGGCTGGAACTCAACAACGAAATGACCGACCACATGAAAGCCGATCCGCAGCTTGCCGCGCTGGTGTCTGCTGATCCCATCGCCGCCGCGGTGGAACGGTACAACGCCGCCGCCGAGGGCATCCGCCGCATCTACGAAGAGTACAACGGAATCAAGAGCCTGTTTTCCTCTGCCACCGCAGACGACAAGGAAACCGAAGTGCTGAACTTCAACAAGAGCTATAACGAAGCGATCCGCAGCTTGCGCGGCCTGTACTGGCAAAAGCTCTTTGACCTGCCGCAAATCCGGGACAACTTAACCAGAGCGATGCAGGACGAATATCACAACCGCGTTTCTGAACTGGTTGACTACGATTTCAGCCCTTACAACATCCTCACGATCCGGGAAGAAATGTCCGCCAACATCGTGCAGGGCATCGAAAGCGAGATCGTGGAGCTGTTCAACGACTGGACGAATTTGCACTACAATTCCGAATACTCGAAGAACGTCCACTACTACAACGGCTGGTGTACAAACGAAGCGTACAAAGTCGGCAAGAAAGTGATTTTCCGGTGTCAAGCGTTCAGTGATTGGTCTGGGCGGTTTGAACCCAGTTGGAACGCGGAAAGCTGCCTGTCACGAATTGAACGCACCTTGCACTATCTGGACACGAACGGCAAGAAGTACAACGGTGATGATCTCCGGGCCACGCTGAAAGCTGCCGGGGAAGCCGGACAGAGCCAGAACGTGCAGTTCCGCTACTTCACCGCCACTTTCTACAAAAAAGGCACTTGCCACATCACATTCACGAATGACGACGTTTTGAAGTCGTTCAACCTGTTCGCCAGCCAGAAAAAGGGATGGTTGCCGCCGTCCTACGGCAAGAAAGCCTATCACGACATGAGCAAGGCAGAGCAGAAGATCGTGGACAGCTACGAGGGCGAAGCGAGTTACACAGACACCCTTGCACGGCATCTGATCCCCACGAAAGCCACGCTTTTACAGCTCAACGCATAAAACGGATACTCTAGCCGGGTTGCACCGTAAAGCAGCCCAGCCCCAGCCGCAAGGCTACCACGAAACGAAAAGGAGATACAAACCATGCGTGAATACGATCCGAACCATCGGTATCAGGTTATCACCTGCGCTTCTGCCGATTTCACCGATGAAGATATGAGTTTTCGCACCGTTGCCGAAGCCCGCACACGAATTTCCTATCTGGTCAAAGAATATGCCACAGACGGGCGCAATCTGGACGGAGCCGCGATTTTCGACCGCAAAACGAACTGCTGCACCCATCTTTTCGGGTGTGCGAATCTGTCCGCGTTCTCTGTCGATGTTGCCGCACGTTCCACGCCCCGCAGATACCCCGATATGCCTGCGGCCAGCACGATTTACTACTTCATCTACTGCAAAGGCCCCGGAGATCAGCATTTCACCCTCTGCGACCCGCTGGGCGGCAGGCGCGGCATGAACAAGGTTTTTGCGCCCCGGTTCACGAAAGATCAGGCAGACAAGGTTGTTGTGCGAATGACCGAACGAAACCCCGGCTTTACTTTTCAGCGGCGACCGGCCCGCTGAATCTTCGCTCCCGGTTCCCCGCCGGGGCTTTTTGTGTTATACTTTCATCAACGAAGTTTAACTTTTTCAGCACGAAAAGTTGAACTCAAATCGCAAAATGCGTAAAAAGGAGGTCTTTTTGTGAACGAAGCCCAGTTTTTCGCACCTTGGCGCGTCGTTGCCGAATTTTCCGACGATTCCCGCCTTACCTTTGACGGATTCACCGAAGAACAGGCCCGCGCCGCGATGGAAGCCGCCACGGAAGAGCACGGCGACATTGCGTGGTGGGACCATGTGACCGATGTGAACTACACCGACGGCCAGTATTACAAGACGCTCCACCAGCCGCCCACGGTTCATGTGGTGGATTTCTCCGGCTATGACGGCCCGCTGGATGAAAACGGTTTTCCGGTCGGTCTGCCGAACGAGATCAGCGAATACATGAAACAGCAGGGTGAGCCGCCCACCGTTCCGAAGATCATCTTCAAGAAGAACGAACCGAAAGGGGACAACGAAACATGACCAGCGAAACCAACGAATTTGTCCGCCAGCTCTTGAACCAGATGCAGGAAGAAATGACCAAAGAATACTTCAAGCAGGAAAGCACGACTTCCACCGAACGGTTAAAGGTGCTGGAAGCGGATGCAAAAATGCGGCTCTGCACCGTTCATCACCTTGCGCCGGAGAACGTCGATGTTTCCGCCAACGAAACTAGCCCCGACACATACACATTCACCGTCACCGAACGAATCCCGGTCAGCACGTTCACGATTCCCACGAATTGAACACGAATTTCTTCCATCCCCTGCGGGCATCCCGCCGGGGATTTTCTTTTCTCGTTTTGTTGCTTTTATTCGCGTTTTGCGCTATCATTGAAGTGGAGATTTTGCGCCAGCCGGGAACGCCCCGGCCACACGCAAAAAAGAGCATAACGAGGTGAAAATATGTGTCGTAATGTTACCCCCCCCCCCCGACGATTTTAAGGCTCCCGAATGGGTGAACCACATTCCCACCGTTTCGGACGGTCCGCTGCTCAAAAGCTACCTTGCCGCCCTCAAAGCCGACATGACACCGACCTGCATTGACGGTCAGACCGGCTATTTCAGCAGCAGACACGGCAACTACGTTGTCACGCTGGACGTGCCGAACGGCTGTGTTTGCGGTAGCCACACCCGGCCTTGCAAGCACCAGTACCGCCTTGCAATGGAGCTTGGCCTTATGCCCGGTGATTTCATCCACGATCCCAGCAAAATCAAGTACAAGCTGGACGGCGTAGATTTTGAAACCGCTGTTGACCGCATCGAGCAGCTTCCCGCCGCGGCTCAAAAAGAGCTGTTCGGCATCCTGTCCAACCTGTTCAACGGCAAGGTGTACAGCGGCACTCTTTCGGTGGACTCCGCCCGCGCTTTGGTTGACGGCAATGTGCTTTTGTGGATTGACGATCCCGCCGGGTATCGGCTCTGCACCGATCTGGATAAAAGTTCTTTCATGCTAGACAAGTATCTGCGCCGGAAGTTCGATTTTGACGTATACTTTGACCCCTATAACCGCGGCACATTTTCTGTTCCGCACGGCTGCACCGCCGTCTATGACGAGGATGATCCCGGCCACCCTTACACCGTGACCGCACCGGATCGCACCGAACAGGACAGAAAGATCAACTCCATGCTCCAAAAGCATCACTGTGACCCGCTGGACGGCTTCACAGTGCGTTTTGGCGAGTGAGAATATAAACTAACGCCCTCGACGGAATTACCCGCCGGGGGCGTTCTATTTTGGCGTATTCGCAAGTTTGTTTTTCTGAGCGGTTCGGAGGATTTGCGGAAGCGGTTCATTGCACACGCGCATAGAACTTTACCAACTTGCCTTTATAGACAGGTTTCCGGGCTGTTCCCTTGCCCGCGGTCTGGGCTGTTGTTTCTGTCGATTCTGATAGATTTTCTATCACTTTCCCGGCATACCCAGCAGACCGGCTCTTTTAATCGCGCGCGTCATACGCGCGGGAGAGGATTTCTTCGATCATGGGAATTTCATCGAACATCCCACCCAGAACGACCAGAGCCGCGTCTTTCCACCTCTGCGCGGTGATCTTCTTTTTCCCGATGGAAATAGCAATGCTTTCCCACGTTTTTTGTAACGACCGGTCGGCGTAGACATACCGCCCTTTCAGGATTGTTTTGTAATCATCGTTCAGCCTGTCTAATTTCTGCCGGATTTCCTGTAAATCCGACTTCAATACGACCCGCCGGACGATCAGCTCATTTTCCCGGTTCTGGTATGCTTCGTTGTCGGCCAGCTTGACGGCAAGGGACGCGGTGCTGTCGCCGGGAGTGCTGCCGTGCGGCATCCCGTCCATCGCAAGGCCCTTGATCGGGCTGTATCGGTCTTGCAGCTCTGCCAGCTCCATGTTGACACTATCAAGCTGCTTCTCGATCTTGCCATAGTAGAGCAAAATCTGTTCGGTGTCCTTTTTCTGCATCCGCGTTTATCCTCCTGCCTGTCAGCTCTCAGATTTCTTTCCCGAAGATCGGCTTCGTTCCGGGTTCTTCGTCTATCGCCGCTTCAATGCCCGTTGCCTGTTCATAGCACTGGGCCATTTTGTAGTAGGCCACATACTCGCCGTCTTTCGACCATTCAAGGAACTGCCGGAAGTTGCCCTGTATCTCTTTCAGGGCGGTGTCGATCTCTTCCGGGGTGTAGCCCAGACCGTCCATGACCTCGACAAAGAAACGGGTCACAAGATCACCCGCGCCGCGGCGTTCGTAGAGCTGCACTCTCTCCCACTCCTTGCGCGGCCACTTCTCGACCGGCAGGGTGAAGTCCTCTTTCATCTTGGGGGCCGTGCGCTTGCGCAGATTTTCCCGTGCTTTCGGTGTGCCGTACACGTTGGTTTCCAGCGTGTATACCTCACTCCGCCGGATAAGCTCTGCCTGCCAGCGTTCCACCCCGTTCCGGTCAAGGTCGAAAAGGTTTTGTGCGGCGATGATGGCGCAGTACGTCACCACCTGCCCCACAGCGGCCCGGTTGAGCTTCATGTTCTTCACGGTGTCGCCCTTTGCGACCACGCAGCGGTTGACAGCCTTTTCGTACATCATCTTCCGCACTTCTCTGGGCGGCATAGATTTTCCCATACTCTTCATCCTTTCTGTTTTGCAAGGTTCTTCCACGCTTTGACCTCTGCTGCCGTGTCAGCGGTGATATGCTCAATAAACCGCCAGCCCCGCGGCTCGGCCACAAGGTCAATAAACATCCTGCGGCGGTGTATGTAGTCACGCTGCTGCCGCCGGACAAACTTCGATTTCACTTCGACGGCTTCCACCGTGCCGTCTGCATAGGTCAGCACAAAATCCGGGGTATAATGCACCGCCGGGAGCTTCACCGCGTCATACTCCTTTGCGGGCAGAAGCAAGAACGTGCGGTGCAGCTCCACTTTCACGATCTTCCCGGTCTGCACTTTGGGCAGAATCGTCCCCATGTAATACTCGTACTCGCCCCGGCTGTCAAAATCCATGCCGATTTTTTCAGCGGTGGCAACTGCGGCGGGGGCAGACTGCGGCAAGGCGCACTTTCCCCGGCTTCTGGCCGCGATCTGTGCTTCTGCCTGCGCCCGGTATCTGGGCGGCAGGTCGTCCAGCGTCAAACGGTTCAAGGCTGATTCCTCCTATTCCTCCGCTGTTCCGGCTTTCGGTACAGGCGCACAATCAGGTGGCGGGTGGCGTTGCCAGTTATGATGCACTCGCACCGGTGCAGGGTATAGCCGGGGTACATCCGCTCCCAGTAGTCCCGATCTTCCAGACGGTTCTCGCAAACGTCTTTCAGCCGGGTGCGGCTCATTTTTCCGTCATTGGGGCGCGGCATCTTCGGCGGTTTCAGTCCGCGGCTCTGCCGCCAGTGACGTTTGCAGCGCACGTTCTTGGTGATGTACTTTGCGAGGGATTCAATGCTGTTGTGGTCAAACTCCAACGGCTCGCACCGCGATCTGCCGCGCTTGCCCCATGCCTTTTC
Organism: Faecalibacterium sp. Marseille-Q4137; assembly: GCF_017377535.1. Classification (NCBI taxonomy): domain Bacteria; kingdom Bacillati; phylum Bacillota; class Clostridia; order Eubacteriales; family Oscillospiraceae; genus Faecalibacterium; species Faecalibacterium sp. Marseille-Q4137. The sequence continues at coordinate 93,088 of NZ_JAFREK010000003.1, read as the reverse complement.
AACCATTTCACGGGTCAACCCCGCCGGGTGGGACATGATAACATGATGATGGTGACGGCCCAGCGGCTTGTCCCCGTCCATCGTGCAATACTCCGAAACCACGATCCACTTCGGGTGTTCGATTCCGTTTTTATCGCAGATACGGTACAATGCTTTGATGGCGTTGGAAAAATCCCGGTCAGCACGTTGGAGATCACCGGGCGCGGGGTGGTGTTCTTCGTTGTAGGTGTATGTAACGGAGTAGTCGCCGGGTCGGAAGTTCCGGTTTGCCAGCAGTTCCAGATACCGACCACTCTTGCGCAGATTATACGATTCCTTGGCAATGCTGGTGGCAAGCTCTTTCTTTTTCCGGGTGCTGGCCTTGTGCTGCTGCTCTGTCACCTCGAAGAAGTCCACCTGCATAGAGGGGGCCGTGGCATAATTCATACCGCAGATAAATTTCTGTTCCCGAACCCGAAAGCCGCCGGTCATATTCTCCACGTCCTCCTTTCCGCAAACGTCATGGAATTTTCTCAATCATGGACCACAAACACGAGAGGGGGAACGATGCAAAGGGGAAACACCGGGCCGCGTTCCTTTCGTTCTCTATTCCGATAGGCTGCTGGAACGCTGCCCTCGTTTTCCCTCTGCACTCCCTTTCCCCGCCGGGGGTAAGCGCATCTCTCCGCTCTCTTCTCTCTGTGTGTCCCTTAGTTTATCTACGGTATACAAGCCCCTTGCCGCCTCGTCAGGGCGGCAATTTAACGACGGGTTTCCTATATATAATATAGATAGGGGCTTTGGCGGGCAGATCATGCCAGCGACATGATCCACTCCGTCAGGTTTTGCAGCAGCACCGCCAGCAGGTTCGACAACACAATGCCGACACACAGCCACCAGAGAGCGATTGCGGCCAGTTTGCGGATTTCCGCCGGGTCAAGTTTTCTCATTTCGTTCTTTCCTTTCTTCCCATTCAGGGCAGGTGCTTTCCGGGTCGGTGAAGTCCGCCCGGTACTCAGAATTTCCGTTGAAGCACACCCATGTATAGCTGTCATGCCATGCACAGGTGGAGCATTCTTTTTTCATGTTCTGCGCCTTTCTTCTATAATCGAACCGCACACTGGACAAAAACTCCCGGCACAATCGTCCAAACGGTGATCGCAGTTAGAACAAAACGGCACTGTGTATTCTTCGAGTTTCAAAACCCGCTGTGTATAAACCGGCTTTCCATCGTACAAACACTCGTTTGTCGGAACGGGATCGTATACGACAAACTGCTTGGGCCGTTTTCTCCATGCTATGTGCGCCACCGGGCGCACCCCCTCCGGGGCGATCCTCGGTGCGTTCTCAACCACGCACATAATCTGTTCTACTTCATCTTCCATATCCGGGTTGCTTTCGCCGCCCAAAATTTCAGGCACGTTCTCCCGGATTCTCCGAAGCAGCTCTTCCGTGTTGGTAAACTGTTCCATCTCAACTCCTCCCAGCTTTCAGCGCACATTCCGTGCAAACAAACTTCATGTCCGGGTTGACCTGCAAAACCAGCTTCGCGTTGTTGGTCTGATACCAGCACTCCCGGCCACACTCCGGGCAAGTTTTCAGTTTCCAGTCTGCCGCCCGCGGGTGCTGGATGTTCTTTTTCAGCGGCATCATGCCGATTGCCTGTAAGACACTACCCATGATCTTTACCTTTGCCTTTCAGTTTCAGCTCTATTTTCGGCTGCGGCTGGTCGCTGCGGTTCAACGGTGCGTAATAGCTTACGCACCCTGCAACGCCGTCCGGGTTGTCGTGCCATGACAGCGCGTGGCGAATGACCAGCCAAACAATTTCTGCTCTGTACGGAATTTTCATCACATCCGAAATTGGAGCAGGGAGAACGCAACGGTTATACAGCTTTTCCATTTCCTCCCGCATGGTATCCCGTCGATGCAGGGCAACATCAAAAGCATTTGCTCGCTGCTCGTTCGTTTTGAACGCTCCGTTTTCTTCATCTGAGAGAAATTTTGCCAAGCACAGATCGTCCGCCATATCCCAGAACTGACCCATGTGCAATCTCAGATACCACTCACAGGCTGTCTTTACCGCTTCTGCCACCGGTCGGCTCATGGTGATTGTCACTGTTTCCACTTCCGGCACGGTTTTCTTTTTCTTCTCCATGACTATCCTCCCTTGCGCCGGGCCAGTTGTTCCGCTGGCCGTGTTCAAACTTCTTCGCCATTGCTGCCACCTGAATAGCTTCAACGGCCAGATTGATAGCCGCTTCCCGGATCGCCCTGAAATCATCTTTCGGCACGGTCTGGTTTGCCTTGACTGCATTCCACATCCGGGTTTCGATGTAGAGTTTCAGCGGCACAATCGCCCGTTCCGCTTCTTCCAGCTCTTTCCGAACAACATTCTGTCCCTCGTGCGGGCTGGCGAACTGGGGGAAGCGTTTGTTTGCTGCTTCCAGCTCCTTGTTTACCAGACGGCGAACATCTTTTCTTACTGCATCCATTGGCTACTTCCCTTTCTCGAACGGTTCTTCTGCATATCCAATGATTTCTATGGAATGTGTACAGCAGTTCAATTCCTGCTCCAAATCTCCACGAATCGGTATGTCGAACCGTTCATCTACTACATCAACAAGTAATTCAAGCGTTACTTTTTTCAGCAATGTATTGTTTCCCCTGCTTAGAATCGGTCTGTGCCGTCCAACAGACTACCGATCAGCCAGTTTCCCGCCTTTACAGCAGCGTTCAGCCAGTAAATTACCCATTGCGTAACGCCGACCGTAGTTCTGTTCAGAATTGATTTTTCGCTTTGCTCCTTTAACTTCTTCTTTTCCTCGATTCTTATTGTGCTTAGATACCCATAACTTGCTTTGAGATTCCGGTTATCCTCCCGTAATTCAAAATTTTCAGCCGCTAGTCTGTTCACAGCTTCTTCAAGAGCTTTATTTCTCTCGGCCAAAAATTCAGCATCTTCGGCGGTATACGGCGGACACATAACTCTGACATAGATTCCGGGTCTATTGCTCATTCTGTGTCCTCCTTGTCGTTGAATTTGAACCCCAGAAAATCAGCAACGCCATAATTTCCACCACCGCAGGAATGACATTCGTAGAGCGTCGGTTCCATTACCTCTTCCGGCTTTTTCTGGCGGACAGCCCGATACATTATGCCCGTTACAAACTGCTGGTTTCCTTTCTCTCCGCCGGTGGAGCACTCCACATACTCTTTTCCGCACAAGCGGCACTTGTACATAGCGTCAAGCCTTTTCATCGTCTGCTTCGTCCTCCGCTTCATCCGGCAGATCATCGAATGTGTATCCGCTCTCTTCCTGTTCGCCAGTGTGCTTTTCAGCCAGCATAGCGACCAACTCTTGCAGCGTTGCTTCCGCATATTCGTTCAGAGAATAAGACGTGACAGCAGCGCGTACTCTCATACCATTTTTTACCACATAGTACGTTCTTCCGTCAGCGCGTTTTCTTTGATAGTAGCGGATAAACCCGTTGTTCTTGATTTCGTCCTCAACCGGTGCAAGCTGCGACCAGCAGATAAGGCCGACCATGTGTTTATCTTCCGTTGTGACCGGGATAAGGATTTCTCCCATGTAGTAAATGCCGACGGCCATTTTCTTTACTTCTACTTCGCCCTTAACCGTGTCGTCCAGATTGAATCCGCTAAGATCATCTTTATATGAGCTGTCACAGTCGTTATAGGCCACCTTGTCGATCATGGTTTCTTCACCGATCCCCAGCAGCGCACCCATCTGGCTGCGGTTCAACGGACGCGGGAAACCAGTTGCGCAGTAGATTGCCGACGCGGTTCCAATGTAAAAATCGTCGCTCGTTTCGTTGTAGAAAACATTGCAGACAAGCTGCCGTTTGACCATCTTGGTCAATCCCGAAAGTTTCATGTTCAAACCACCTTTCTGATAACCGCAAACGGCGCATATTCGGGGAACTGTTCATCTGCGGATTTCTCCGCTGCTTCACCGGCTGTGCGTTCCGTTTCTGCTTCAAATTCTCGACCGATGATGATGCACGGCGCAGTCACGCCAGCACCATTCCAACCGGCAACGCTGATGTAGTACCTGTTCACAAGTCCCGCACCTCCGTTACGCTGTCCACTTCGATTTTCTGGTACTGCGGGTAGTACAGGGCCGCTTCTTCTTTTGCCTTGTCCGCCGCTTCAAGTGCTTTCGGTGCTTCTATGCGGTACGGCAGATAGGCCGGTGTTTCCTGCCTATGGCGGTTTGCGTTGCTTCTTGCTCTGCTGCACCGCAGCATGACTAAGTATTTCGGCATTGTCCTTTCCTCCTGTTGTTTTCGGGCATTTCCGGGCTTGAACCGGTAGGGGCCTGTCCCCATGCTCACAGAATGGAGCCGCCGCGCCGGGCGGCTCCGGTAGGAGAAAATCAGTTGATCCCGTTGATGATGGGAATACTGCCATCACCGCCAACGTATGTAGGCAGTTCGCCGTTCCAGAGAGAATCGACGTTTGTGATCCGGTAGTATTCCAGCAGATTGCTATTCAGACTGTCGTTGAGTGCGCGGTTTGCTTCTGCCTTTTTCTCGGCAACGTACAGCTCCGCGTCCGCTGCAACCTTGGATTTTTCCGCTTCCGCATTGGCGGCGATCAGATCAGCGTCCGCCGTTGCCTGAGCTTCGACGCGGCGTTTCTCCGCATCGGTTTCCGCCTTTTCCTTTTCCTGCTGGGCTTTTACTTTGGCTTCAACAGCATCCGTAAAGGTATCGGTGAAGTCGAAGTTTGTGACACTGATATACTGCAAGTCGATGTTGTACTCTGCCAGCACTTCCCGCAGCTTCGTGTCCATCTGCGATGCAACGGCATCCCGGTTCGAGATCAGGCTGCTTGCATCGTAGTGGGCGACCACGGCCTTGACCGTTTCCTGCACACGGGGAGTAATCAGAGTGTCCTCGTACTTCTTGCCGACCGACTTGTAAATCGTCATGGCGTTCGCCTGATTGATCCGGTAGCCAACGGCAACGCTCGTGGCGACTTCCTGAATGTCAGAACTGAACGCCGATAAATCCATGCTCATTTCCTGAACACGGTTATCCATCTTGACGATAGACTGCCACGGTGATTTGAACACCACACCAGCGTCCTTTGTGCCATCTTCGACTTTGCCGAACGTAGTCACAATGCCGGTGTAGCCGGTGGGAACGTAGGACACACAGGACACACCGATCAGGATAACGGCGACCACGCTGGGAATAAATGCTGCGGCCTTGCCCTCTTTGGACAGGAGCAGGACGGCCAGCGCAACCAGCGCGGCCAGCACTCCGATGATGAAAAAGATCATATTTCCTCGCTTTCGCTCATGTGCTTATGTACGGGCGAAAGCTACGGTGGGGTCTGACCGTGGGAGGTTCGGTTTCCACCATCTTCCTCTCATGTTACTCGTCCTTTCTTTTCTTGAAGTCTATAAAGCACTCCTTTTCATCTATCGCAAATTCATCAGCATTCCACGATTCCTTGCAATCCAAGCAATATGCCGTCTGGCATCCAACCGGCCCAGAAGAGCTTTTGGTTCTTTTCTTCAGGAGTTTTCCTCTTTTTCCAAGCAACTGATCGTAAGAGAATGTCCAATGATCTGACACAACAATTTGTCCGCCGCAGACCGGGCAGGCTTTACATTTCGTTCCCTCGTTTTTCATCTTGTTCACCTTATTTGTAGTCCTCAAACTTTGGGCAACTCCTAAAGATCATCGGGCTATTGCACCATCGTTGAAGCCGTCGTATCTCTCTTGGGGCATTTGGCTTATCGTATACCATCACATACGGGTCATATCCCATGTTGCGCAGGGCGTATATCCGATACAGGTTTTCTTCCATTGTGCTGTTGTAGTTTGTCAGCACATATACCGTCCCGAATCTTCCGTGCGGCTTGTGACAAGCCAGCCTTGTATATTGCCTAAATTTTTCTTCTAGGTTATCTGCCGGATTGTCCCACGCAAAATGGATGTTCTTAACCCTCATTTCATTTATGTCTGCAATGTCCGCATCGTTTATCAGCCGAATATCAAGCCCTTGCGTGAACACAATCTGCGCTCCGGTTTCCTTGTACTGGCTCATAAGTTCTCGCTTTTCTCTGCAAGCTGTAATGTTCGGATCAAGAACCCGTATTTCTTTTTGGCCATTCCAGAAGTCGCTCACATTTGCAACCTTGACTGAGCAGCGGCCCTCTTTTGCGGCCACATGGCAAAAGGCACACCCTCGCGGGCATCCGCGGCTTGTCATGCTCACCGCAAAATCAAACTGTGGGTAAATCGAATAGTCCGGGAACGCTTTTTCTACTTCTTTCGGCAGGTCAATGTCTTTTGATTTATCAAAGACTTCTTTCCCGTCAATGGTCTGTATCGCATACCCAGTCCCGCCCTTTATAACTCGATCCGCGTTCAAAGGTTCTGGAATATCCGGGCTGTATGTGTTGGAAAATATCTTGCTCATGTACACAATGTCGTAATGGATAAAGTCGCTCCACCACCACTCCACATCATCGCCCTTTGCCTTGTGGTATGCAGAAATTCTCATTAAGGCGAGATTTGGGAAATTGTGTCCATCCACATCAATTAGTCCTATTTTCATTGCGCTGCCCCGTTTTGACGCAGGTTTCACTCCGCAAAATGCAGGTCATATCTGCGATCACTGCTTTGTCGTCCCAGTATTCATCTGCTCCAACTTTGCGGGAATCGCTGCCCCACGCTTCGATCCACTCCGGCAAGCTCTGGTTCACGGCATCAAAGTTCAGACCCCACTCTTTGCAGGCTGCAATAGCCGCGTCCAGTTCCTTGCCCGCTCTGCACGTCCACAGGATCAGTCCAGCACCCGCTGTCTGTTCTTTCTTAGCTTCCTCGATAACGTGCCAGTTGGGTTCTCCAATTTCCGGGTATTTGCTTTGGCAAATGCACCCGTCAAAATCAATCGCAATGGCTCTCTGCATCGTTGCTCTCCTTTATTTTTCTGGTGGCCTATGTTCTGTGATCGTGAAAAGCGGTGTTTCCGTTCTTTTCCTTTTTTCTTCGAGATATTGTCTCCGAACATGGATCGCGATGTGCTGCGGCAGGTAATTGCGGTAGAGTTGCGCACGGCCCTGAAATTTGTAGGCATTATGCGCGGCCACCAGAATGCTCACTCCCAGCACTTTTTCTTTTTCACGCGCTTCCATCATACCGAGGATCATTTTTGCAAAATCTTCGTCTTTCATTCTCTATCCTCCTATCCCCATTGTTCAGACATTGCATTTGCAACGCCCGTAAATGTTTTTGCTCTGTTCTTGGCCCGGTCAGTCGTAAACATCCCTTTGTGCTGTTGTCCATGTCTTTTGCTGTAAGAACCAGACGGACACCATGTTGCAACCGGTGTCACAATGTCTGTTGGAAACAGCGGCGGCAAATTTTTCAGCCAAAGGCAGGTCTTTTTACTGTACGGGTGTCCATACTCATACGGCTGTATAGTTTGTGTGTACTGCGGCAGGCAGAAAACGCGACTTGGGATTGGGTTCTCTATGCAAATCTGCGGAACGTCCGCCCACCAAAAGTGCATAAAAAGATCACGGCCCTCAATTCCTTTCATGACACGCTCTGCTTGAAGCACATGGCCTTTCCAAAGGTGTCTTGCCCCTGCGTTGCTCAGGTATGTACAAGGCGGGTGTGCAATGAGCAAATCCCACGCATCAATATAATGTCCCTTGTCGTTCATTGTGACGATTTGCCCCCCCCCGCAGAGCTGTTACGGCATCGCCCAGAATGTGCCACTCCGGGTGTCCGCCGGACGGCTCTTGAATATCGCATGAGTATGCTTCATGCCCCCTGCGCCGAAAAGCCTTGCACACTTCTTGACTTTCCTCGCAGGCTATGAGAATTTTCATCGCTCACCCTCCTATATCGGCACATGGCGTATCTCGACGCTGCTCGCATAATATCCTGTAATCTCGCATTCCAGTTGCGTCATCATGCTTTCTAGCCATTCTTTTTGTTTCTGTGAATCGCGTAGCCTGCGAAGCTCAATTTGATCGCCCATTGAGATTTTCATATTGGCTATAACTCGCCCCATTCTCAGCGAAACAAGCACTTCCCCGGTATTTTCTGACCTCAAAACTTGCGTTTGATAGCCTATACGCCGATATTGTTTGAGAATGTCTTCAAGAATTTCTTCAAGGCCGTTCACTTGTTCACCTCTCGGATGATCCATACTCGATGCTCGCCGTACCCGCTCCATGCCAAAGCGTTCTCGTGGGTATCAACAGCAACATCAAGGTGCGCTCCCTGCACTCCCGCACCCTTGTCCTGCACAATGCGGATGCCCACATCCTCAACGTACAGAACCGTTCCATACGGAAAGATCGTCTGGTCTGCCGCCACGGTCACACCCGCCTGTACCGGCTGGCCGCTTGCGGTGATTCCATGGCCCTCTCCGCAGATATGCGGGTATTGCTCGGTGCAGTAAGCCGTGCAGAAAAACACTCCTGCATCTTCCAGCTCGACTTTCCCATCGGCCAGAGCATCAAGACGAATCTGCATAGAATCTATAACCTCTTCGTCCTCTAACGCTCGGTCGATCCAGTGTTGCGCCCGGCTTGCGTAAATGTCTCGCTGCGTTTCAAGGTCAGCGATCCGGCTTTTCAGCGCACCAGCCTTTGCGCAGTTGATGATTTCAGCGGCACAGACCAGAGCCAGAATTGCTTTATCTCTTCTTGTCACTGCTCCACCTCTTTGGATTTGACCGCCAGCCACCACAGCGCGGCGTGAAGTGCATACTTCGGGCAAGCCTGAACCGTTACCATGCTTGCCACAATCGGAATTGCTTCTTCGATTTCCTCTTTCTTCGGCATCGACGCAAGATCAAACCTTGCCCGTGCCACCTTTTCCAGAACCCTGATTGCATCAACGTACAGCACGTTCTTGACCTCCTATTTGATTTTTTCTATCCTCGTCACGGTTATCTTTTCATACTCGTGACGGTGGAACTTTTGGATTTTGCGGCGGGCGTTGTACTCGGCTTCGCTCTCGCCCCAGCCGTTGACGCGGATTGTATGCACATCCGTTTCGTCAGCGGTGCAGCAGACGACAACCACTTTGTATCTCTGCATCGGCTTTCTCCGTTCATATTTCTTGTGCGGATGGTCGGGATCGAACCGGCCTTACAGCTCGGAGGTAATGGGAGAGCTGTTCTTCTCCATTGCGCATCCGCATAATAGATGCCCGCCGTCCTGCTGAACTCTAAGAAAGACAGGGCGGCGGGGCGGGCCGATCTACCAAATCAGCCCTACCACCTTTGGCTTGGGTGGATCGGACAAGGCATTTCTGCGCTCATGCCGCGGGCATACCTTTCAACCTCCGTCGTTGTCATGCAGGTATGGCTTGACGCTTTGCGCCTGCCGGTGCAGTCCGGCTTCCATGATTTCAAGCAAAGCAGGTGCGGACGGGGTTCGGCCCCGCTTGCGGTGGTCGGTCGCGCACCCAACCGCCCCGCACCACATACAAAAGCCGCCCCGCTGACGCGGCGCAGGGCGGCTTGTTTACCTCGAAAGATGTTTTGTATCAGCAGCACCCTTGTTGGTTTTCTCGTAATGCTCACAGTTCAGGTTGTACCCATCGCACGGTGCGCACTTCGCAGCCGTGATTCTGAACGTGTGTCGGCACTGTTCGCTCTTGCGAGCTTCCTTGCTGGGAGGGCTTCGGTTCCTGTTCGTCATATTTATTTAGCCCTCTTCCTTGTCGAGATCGGCCAGAATGTCACGGAGGAACCGCCTAAACTCCGGGTCTGCCTTTGCGACTTCCTTTGCCATGAAGAAGCCCGCGGTGTGTGCGGTGTGCTTTTCTTCGTTCTTCTCCGGCTCCGGCTTTTTCGTTTCGGCAGGTTCCGGTTTCTGCCATTCTTCGTCCTCGCTGTTCCGGCGTTCCGCCACCGCGTCATTTTCTACCGCAAGCGGGATAGATTTCTGAACGCATCCGATAATGTACGGCTGCATCAGCTTCGGCATATCTGCGATAACGCTACCAGTGATCTGAATTGCGAGATTGATAACCTCAATGGGCTTGCCCTGTACCCGGATCATCGCGCCCTCGCCCTTGGTTTCTGCATGGATTTCAGCTCGTGCCATAATTTTTTCCTTTCTTTGTTTGATGAATATTCGGAAGTGGCGGCGCATCCCAGAGTCAGCACTGGGCGGCGGGGCGGTGTAAATTCCCCGCTTGCACTGGCTGCGCCATAGAAAGGAGCGGTGTCGTACAGCGCAATGCTTCCGCTCCTGCCCGTGCGGGTCGCCCTACCGTGTTCTTTTCATCCCCGGTAGGTAAGATGCCGGTCTTGCGGAAACCGGCTGACCGGTGCGCTCCCTAAGTGCCCGGTCATGTGGCAGGCGTGTTTCGGTACGCCCAGACCGTGGCTTGGCTTTATTCCCAGCCATTCCCGCCGCCAACGGCAACGGTTGCAATCAGCAGGAACAGCCACACCAACGCGACAATCCCCCAGCTAAATGCTTCTCCTGCAAAAAAGCAAATCAACAGCGTTATGCCGATTGCCAGCAAGAACAGGATCAAAAGTACAACACAAAGAATGATAAGTACCATTTTCGTTTCTCCGCCTTGGCCTGCGCTGCCGCGCAGCCCATCAGCTTTTCAGCGTTCAGCTTTCTGCTTTTTCTTGAAGAAAGCGGAACGGCCCCCGCTGCTCGCCCACGAATAAGAGCGCGGACTGCTGAGGTTCAAGTAGAACACACCGGCACCCTCGCCATTGCTCCACGTGCCGCCGCGGATCGGAATGTATTCGCCCTCAGTTGCATCAATGCAACAGTAGGCTTCTTTCTCCCCAGAGAACAGCGCGTACTCTTTGAGCATTTCGCTCTTACATTCCGTCTTGACCTTGCCCCATTCGCAGCTACCCAAGCCGCCCGCTTCATCGTGGTCGGTGGTAAACACGATCTCGCTGCCGGATGCAGAAACGTACACCGGCGCGCCCTTGTCGTCCGTCAGCAGCTTCCAGTCGTCGCCACATTTGGTCAGGTCGGTTTCCGGGAGTGCTGCATCGTTGCCCTCTGCCACCATCAGCACACCGTTTTTGATCCGCAGACCGGCCAGCAGCTCCCAGATATTGCCGCACAGATCGTGGACACCGGTTTTTGTGTGATCGTGCGTCCATGTTTCCGGGCCGGTTCCGGTGAGCGTTCGATTGCTGTTCGGTGCTTTCTGGCCGTGCTCTTTGTGGTCGCTATGCCATGCGCCGTAGTCTGTATTCCCGTGGGGCAGGGTTCCCAGTTTCAGGCTGAGGTTTGCAAGGAACCCCCACTCTGCTGCCGTCATGGGATGCCAGCCCTCACCCTTGCTGAAACAGGCTTTGGAGAAGTCGTCCAGCGTGAGATTGTCCGCCGGTTTCTGGAACGGCAGGCTGTACGGCTTGCCGTCAATCATCACATTAGGGTACACGGAAATATAGATTTCGTCGTATACCTCGCCGCCGATGATGAACGCCGGGTGCGGCTTATCGCTGCCGCCGAACAGTTCCTTATTGCTCATGCGGCGGAAGCGGTGCATGATGGACGGAATGCCCGCATCGTCATAGATTGCCACCACGTCCCAGTCTGCGCCGGGTGCAACTTCTTTCGGCGTGGTCAGCGGCTTCACATCTTCCGTGTTCAGTTCTTCCGAGTCACGGCAACCGTCCTCGAAAACAGAGGGCGGTACGTTGAAGTAAAAGCCGGGTGCGGCATACTTGTCCGCCATGTCAAGGAACCTGCCGGACAGCTCCCGCACCATGTCGTCGTTGCCCTCTGCCCTCATACTCAGGCTCATGTAGTCAAGTTTCACTTTCGCCATGTTCGTTCTCCTTGTTGCGCTTGTACTTTCCGCCGTGATATAATCAATTCGGAAAGGAGGTATGTAAATATGTGGGTCTACGATTCGCCTATTGGCCCGTTGTACATTGTCCGGCTGAATGATGGTCAGTACGGGTTCCAGTACGACGGTGTTATCTGGGAAGCCTGTCCCACTCCGCAGATTGAAGCCGACAATGTGTATTGCCGCGCTACCGGCTGCACCGCTGCTTCAAATCTAAAAGAGCTTCCTCATGACTTGTCAGAGTGGACGCACGTTTCCAGTCCCAGATAACACTCCCTCGCCCGGTTCAATGTCTTTTCGGCATCGTCCGGGCGTACTTTATTTTTGCGGAACAGCCGTACAATGATCTGGGCCATTTCTTCGCAGGTCTTTTCCCTGTATTCAAGGTCAACGTCCGCAATCCGAGGATCGTACAAACGCGGGTACGCTTCCAGAAACGCTTCGCTATCCAGCATAACCTCCACCATTTTCATGATAAGGTCACGCTTCAACTTCGGCGTTCTGTTCAGTTCTTCTACAATGTGTTCAGGTTTCAGTGTCACGCTCTCTTCACCTCCCACTTTCCTTGCGATGATCTGATACTCCGGGTGCAAGAGCTTGATTTCTCTATACATCCTTTGCCGCTTTCATCTTCTCTCGCCGTTTCTGGCGTTCCTCAAACTTGCGACGTTCCTCTTCTTCCTCTTTGCGGCGGCGTTCGGTTTCTTCGTACCGCCACCGGCCATAGGATTTACCCGCTGCATCCGCCTGTCGAACATCCAGCATCAGCCGATCCGGGGTAATGCGAGTTTTGCGCTGCGCACGTTCCGCCGGGGTGGTCTGGCTCTTTGCATTGCAGATCGGACACAGTTTGATGAACGGTGACTCCGCAATGAATGTTTCCTTACAGGCCGTGCAGGTCTTAAACATCGGCATTGGCGGTGTCCTCCTGCTTCTTATGATGGATGCTGCGGCGGGCATCGCAGATTCTTTTCTGTGCCAGCTCTGCGCTGTACTCACAGTTCCCGTTCTTGTCTACCCGCCCGGTGTCCCCGCGGCGAAGCTCGTTATAAATAGTGGAGCGGTGAACCCTCAAAGTTTCCGCGATGCTCTCCACGCTGATCCTATCGAGGTAATATTTTTCCAGCTCCCGACGATCCTCAATCGTCAAATGTCTGCCGCCCAAAGCTCTCTCAGCCCCCTTGTTTCCTAAAAATGCGCAAAAAAATAAACCCGGAAGAAACCGTGTCGATTTCTTTCGAGTTTATTTTAACTATTCAGTAAGATTTTTCAGTAAACTGAACCGTGCAGGCACATCGACCGGGCACAGCCCCCTCCACGCAAAACAGCGCATCCCGCAGGCAGGCTCTGCCCGAAGGATGCGCTGTTATTTTTGTTCCGGTTACTGCTTGTGCCTGGAACCAAAGCGGTACTCTTTGCCCTCACGGATGCGCTGGATATTGGCCCGGTGCATCCAGATGACCATGCCGCCCATGATGGCAGCTCCCACCACGCAGACGATGAGGTCGTCAGCGGCAAAGCCCTTGAGCAGGCCGTAGATGAGGGTCAGCACCGGATAGGATGCCGCCATTGCAATGCTGCCCAGCGACACCATGCCGGTGGGGACAAGGCAGAGCAGAAAGACGACGGTCAGCACCGGCAGGAGGATGGGCTGGATCGCCAGGATGGCCCCTCCCGCCACCAGCACGCCCTTGCCGCCCTTGAAGCCGAAATAGATGGGCTTGGTGTGGCCCACCACGGCCAGAATGGCAGTCAGATACACGCCCAGATAGGGCGAAACGGCGGCATCTGCGGGCAGGAACCCGAAGAGCCAGCGGCCGATGCAGACAGCGGCAACGCCTTTCAGCACATCGCCTGCGGCGGTGAACGCCGCTGCCTTTTTGCCAAAGGTGCGCAGCATGTTGGTCATACCGGCTGCACCGCTGCCGTGATTGCGGACATCATCATGGTACAGGTACTTGCTGACCAGGATGCCGGTGTCCACGCTGCCCAGCAGGTAAGCCTGCGCAGCGGCAGCCAGAACGATGAAGAAGGTCATCATCAACAGCCGCCTCCCCTGTTACACATCTTTTGCGCCGACGCTGCCGGTGCCGCGCTCACGGATCACCAGGCGGATGGGCGTGTGTTCCAGACCAAAGTTCTCCCGGATCTGGTTGATCAGATACCGCTGATAGCTGAAATGGAACAGCTGCTTGGAGTTGACGAAGGCCACAAACGTCGGGGGACGGGTGGAAGCCTGGGTCAGGTAGAAGATCTTCAGGCGGCGGCCCTTGTCACTGGGCGGCTGCATCCGGGCGGTAGCGCGGGCCAGCATCTCGTTCAGGACACCGGTGGGCACGCGGGCACCGTTCTGGGCATCCACGTCACGGATCAGCTGCATCAGCTTGTTCACGTTATAGCCGGTCTGGGCCGAAATAAAGATGATGGGCGCATACCCCATGAAGCTGAAGCAATCGGCGTAATCCCGGCGCTGATGCTCCATGGTGTTGGTCTCCTTGCCCTCCACAGCATCCCACTTGTTGACAACGATGATGCAGGCCTTGCCCTGCTCGTGGGCATAACCGGCCACCTTGCTGTCCTGCTCGGTAAAGCCAACGGTGGCATCCACCAGGATCAGGGCCACGCGGCTGCGCTCCACAGCGGCCAGCGCGCGCACAACCATATAGCGCTCGAGGCCGTCAGAGATGTTGCTGCGCTTGCGCAGACCGGCGGTATCGGTAAAGATGAACTTGCCGTAAGCGTTATCCACAGGGGTGTCAATGGCATCACGGGTGGTACCAGCCTCGTTGGCAACGATCATCCGGTTCTCACCCAGGATGCGGTTGGTCAGGCTGGATTTGCCCACGTTGGGGCGGCCGATGATGGCAACGGGGATGCGATCCTCCTCCACCACGGTCTCGCTGAAATCGAGGTGGGCGCAGACAGCGTCCAGCAGGTCGCCGGTGCCGTGACCATGCACGGACGAGATGGGCATCACCTCGTCAAAGCCCAGGTTATAGAACTCGTAGAGCTCCATGGGGGCCTCGCCGGTCTTATCGCACTTGTTGACAGCCAGGATGATGGGTTTATGGCTGCGGCGCAGCATGTGGGCCACTTCCTCGTCGGCGGCGGTCAGGCCGTCGCGGACATCCACCACCATGATGATGCAGTCAGCGGTGTCAATGGCGATCTCTGCCTGCTCACGCATGTGGGCCAGAATACCCTCGGTCGCCTTGGGCTCGATGCCGCCGGTGTCCACCAGCATGAACTCGTGGCCGCTCCACTCGCAGTTTGCAAAAATGCGGTCGCGGGTGATGCCCGGGGTATCCTCCACGATGGCCAGCCGCTGGCCGCAGAGCTTATTGAACAGGGTGGACTTGCCCACATTGGGGCGGCCGACCACTGCTACGATGGGTTTGCTCATAGGGGGTTCCTCCTTTCGTTATGCTCTTCTTCTTCTCGAAATATGCAGGCCGGTGCGGAGCAGGGCTTTTGCCTCATCGCCGCCGCCCACCGGCAGCACCTCGACCTTGACCCCCAGCCGTTCACCCAACTGGGCAATGGTCACATCATCGAGGAACGTATCTTTTTCTTCCCGCAGCATGACAGCGGGGATGCCCAGGGTGCCGCTTTCCAGCTTTCCCTCACACTGGGCAATGATATCGGTGGCGGTGACAAGCCCCGCCACGCCCACGTTGCCGCCAAAGAAATTATTCTTGACAACGTGAACTTTCACATCGATCATGGGGTACTGGCGGTGGAGCTCGTTCATCATCTCTGTGATGAGGGGGCCTGCCATCGTGCCGGTGACCACATCGATCTGTTTGGTGCCGTAGATGCGGTGGGGCCTGTCCAGCTCCGCCCGGAATTCATCCTCGAACAGGCGCATCATGCCCACGCCGTTTTCCAGCTGATCAAAGTCCTCATAGAACTCCGCCGGGGGGATGGGCCGCCCCGCCTTGAGGTACCACTCATCGCTGGGGTAGATGATGCGCTTGCCGTGGCGGCGCTTGCACTCATCGCCAAACTCCTCCATGATGTCGATGACAGCGGCGCTGGTCTCTGCATCATAGGGGGTCTGCTTGAACAGATTCTGGCGGTAATCCGTCACACCACAGGGCACAGCGGCAATGCTCTGCACCATAGGGGTCAGCTCCAGCAGGTCGCCCAGGGTGCGGCGAAGCTCTTCGCCATCGTTGATGCCCCGGCAGAGCACCAGCTGACAGTTGACGGCGATGCCGCCCTCCACCAGACGGGGCAGGTACTTGAGCACCTCGCCGCCCCGCTTGTTGGCCAGCATCCGGACACGGAGCTGGGGGTTGGTGGTGTGCACCGAGATGTTGATGGGCGAGATGTGCATCTTGATGATGCGGTCGATCTCGTGATCCTGCATATTTGTCATGGTGATGTAGTTGCCGAACAGAAAGCTCAGCCGCTCGTCATCATCCTTGAAATACAGGCTCTCGCGCATACCGGGGGGCAGCTGGTCGATGAAGCAGAACATGCAGTGGTTGGAGCAGGAATGCTTCTGGTCGCCCAGATAGGTGGAGAAATCGCAGCCAAAGGGGCCGCGCTCCGCGCGCCGGACATCCCACTCCCGGATGCCGTCGGCAACCTTTGCCTTCAGGTGAAAGCTGCTGCTGTCGGTATAAAAATCATAGTCCAGCGTATCGTTCAGCTCATTTTCATCCACGCTCAACAGCTCATCGCCGGGCTGCAGGCCCAGCGCCTCGGCTTCGCTGCCCGCGTCGATGCGGTCGATCTTGATCGCCATTGCATTTCACCTCCAGACAAAGAAAGAAGGGGAAGGCATTGCGCCATCCCCTTCTCAACATAACACCAATGTGCCACCAATTTTGCGCAAATTAGGCCTTCTTGATGACTTCCTCGCCCTTGTAGTAACCGCAGTTGCCACATGCCTGGTGGGGGAGCTTCAGAGAGCCGCAGTTGCTGCACTTGACCAGTGCGGGGGCCTCCAGCTTCCAAACATTGCTGCGACGCTTGTCGCGGCGGGCCTTGGAAAGATGTCTCTTAGGTACTGCCATATTTTTGCACCTCCTTGATGGGTTTCTCAGTTCAGCAGTGATTTGAGGATCGCGAGCCTTGCGTCAACAGGAGCGGCTTTGTCTTCCTCCGGCGGGCAGGTACAATCTGCCCTCTTCTTGCCGCACCGGGGGCATAACCCCGGGCAGTCGGCGCTGCAAAGCAACACCGTGGGGATCTGGAACATAAACTCCTGGGCAAGCCATTCATCCACATCCAGATGTCCTTTTTCGTCCAGCGGAAGCTCGAAATCCGGGTCATCCAGATCCCGCTCCTTTGCTGTCCACTCCGCTTCAACTGTCTCTTCCCGCTCAACCGGGTCCAGACAGCGGGCGCACTCTCCGTGCACCAATGCTTTTGCCCGCAGTGTCATCCGGACCTCATCGCCGTCCGGCTCAGCGGTAAAGCTGGCGGTCACGGGCTGTTCGATCCTTGCACCGGCAAAGTCCCGTGCAGACAAATCACAGGGAAACTCTGCATGGTAAGGCTGTGTGCCGGTTGCGATAAACTTTCTCAGGTCAAATTGCATAGTACACCTCATAAAAGGCTGCTTTGTTAGTATAGCGCCAAAGCCAACCTTTGTCAACACCAAAACAGGCAGAAAACCGAAAAAATTTTGATTTTCCGGTTTCCTGCCCGTTGGAATGCGCTCAGTTCAGAAAATTACAGGTACTTTTTCACGTCGTGGGGCAGAGCAGCCTCGTCAGCACTGACAGTAACAGTGACCTTGACGGAATCGCCTGCAATGGCGGCCATCTCGTCCAGCACAGCGCCCAGACGGTTGATATCGTGATCCAGCACCTTCAGGATGCCGTCAATGTACAGGTCGGTGATATCGTAGTTGCTTGCCATCAGGCCGGCAACAAAGCCGTACAGCATCTCGCCGCCGGCGATCTTATACTCATCCAGATCGATCAGACGTGCAGCGGGGGCGATGTCGTAAGTCAGCTTCATGCCTTTTTCCACGACGACGACGTTGCCCTTGGAGGTCTTGACCGCGTCATTGATCTGGTCGATCATTGCCTTGGTCTTGCCGGAGCCCTTGGTACCAACAATCAGTTTAATCATAGTTCTGTCCTCCTGTATTTTCCACGCCTTGCGGCGGGAGATCATTTTTTGTTTCCTGCTTACTTCAACTTTGCTTCCAGCTCGGCGGTCAGGTTCTCGTAACCCGGCTTGCCCAGCAGAGCGAACATGTTCTTCTTGTAGCTCTCGACACCCGGCTGGTTGAAGGGGTTCACGCTCAGCAGGTAGCCGCTGCATGCACAGGCACGCCAGAAGAAGTAGATGAGGTAGCCTACATTATAAGCAGTCAGGTCGTCCACCTCGATCAGTACCTCAGGCACGCCGCCGTCGGTGTGGGCAAGGATGGTGCCCTCCATGGCCTTGCGGTTGACCACGCTCATATTCTGGTCTGCCAGGAAGTTCAGGCCGTCGAAGTTGCCCTCCAGCTCTTCGATGAACAGATCCTGCGCAGGCTTTTTCACATCCACGATGGTCTCGAACATGATGCGGGAGCCTTCCTGGATGAACTGACCCATGGAGTGCAGGTCGGTGGAGAAGATGCAGCTTGCGGGGAACAGGCCCTTGTTGTCCTTGCCCTCGCTCTCGCCGAACAGCTGCTTATACCACTCGTTCATCAGGGTGAAGTTGGGCTCGTAGCACTCCAGGATCTCAACAGCCTTGCCCTTGCGGTACAGGATGTTGCGGATGGCGGCATACTTGTAAGCGTCGTTGTCCGGGCTCAGCACGGAGAAGCGCTCCATGGCATCGGCTGCGCCCTTCATCAGCTCGTCGATGCTGATTCCGGCGGCAGCGATGGGCAGCAGGCCCACAGCGGAGAGAACGGAGTAGCGGCCGCCCACATCGTCAGGAACCACGAAGGTGGGCCAGCCCTGCGCGTCAGCCAGCTGCTTCAGGGTGCCTTTGGCACGGTCAGTGGTGGCATAGATGCGCTTGTTGGCTTCCTCAACACCCATCTCATCCTCCAGCAGCTTGCGCAGAACACGGAACGCCAGGCTGGTCTCGGTGGTGGTACCGGACTTGGAGATGACATTGATGGAGAACTTCTTGCCCTTGCACAGAGCAATGATATCATTCAGATAGCTGGGGCTGATGCTGTTGCCGCAGAAGTAGATCTTGGGGCCATCCTCCAGCTCGTTGTGGTACAGGCCCTTGACGGCCTCGATCACAGCGCGGGCACCCAGATAGCTACCACCGATGCCGGCAACCACCAGCACCTCGGAGTCCTCACGGATCTTCTTGGCAGCTTCCTTGATGCGGGCAAACTCTTCCTTGTCGTAATCGCGGGGCAGGTACATCCAGCCCAGGAAATCATTGCCGGGGCCATTCTTGGCTTCCAGCTGGTTGTGAGCCGCTTCCACCTGAGGATAAATGGCCTTATATTCCTCTTCGTTGATAAAACTGGAGAGGTGCTTTGTATTCAGAACGACGCTCATTCTATCAGAACCTCCAAACGTTTTTACGGGACGTGCTCCCTGAGGGTTTTGTTAGTATAAGTGTACCGTTCCAATCGTGCAAAGTCAAGGCCAAAATCCCCGGATTTCATACAATTTTAATAGTGTTCTTTTGGCTGTCCTGACATCTTTTGTTCAGGCCCGCCAACGCTGCTTTGTTTCTGCTAACCGCTTTTATTCGGTGATGTGTTTCTTTTGCCCGCTATGCTCCCAGCAGGCACTGCCACAGCAGCTCCAGCGCGCCGCCAAAGGTCAGCAGCGGGGCATCCGCGGCCGCTTTTACTTCGTATTCATTCAATAAGGTATCATCCTGAAAAATGCTCACCTTTCCCACTGTCTGCCCCTTTTCCACGGGGGCCTCCAGTGCCTCGGACAGGGTCAGCTCAGCCCGCAGGGCAGAGGCCGTTCCCTTCTCTATCAGGATCGTCTCGGGCAGGGCGGCGTAATCCAGCGGCACGCTGTCCTCGGCGCTGCCCTTTACGGCCAACGCCAGCGGGCGCTCCGGCAGGGTGGGCAGCGGGGCGGCGGCATAGTTGGCAAAACCGTAGTCCAGCAGGGTGGTGGCGGAGTGGAACCGGTCGGCGCTGGAGGGTGACCCCAGCACCACGGCGATCAGAGTCAGGCCGTCCCGGGTGGCGCTGGCGCTGATGCAGACCCCCGCTCCGCTGGTGGTGCCGGTCTTGAGCCCGGTGATGCCGCTGTACCGGCGCAGAAGCTTGTTGGTGTTCACCAGCTGGGTCTGGCCGTTCCGCAGGCTGTCTGTCCAGATGCCGGTATAGTGCAGCAGCTCCGGGCAGGTATTAAGAAGGTACCGGCTCAGGACGGCAACATCCCGCGCCGTGGAGAGATGGCCCTCGGTGTCCAGCCCGCAGGCGTTCCGGAATGTGGTGTTGGTCATTCCCAGCTCTGCTGCCCGGGCGTTCATCTGTTCCACGAACACCGGCTCGCTGCCGCCCACCAGCTCGGCCACCGCCACAGCGGCATCGTTGGCCGAGGAAACGCAGATGGCCCGCAGCATCTCATCCAGCGTGAACTGCTCCCCGGGCTCCAGCCAGATCTGACTGCCGCCCATGTGGTAAGCATGCTCACTCACCGGCACGGGGGTATCGAGGGTCAGTTTTCCACCGCGGATGGCCTCAAAGGTCAGCAGCAGGGTCATCAGCTTGGTGATGGAAGCAATGGGCATCCGCTCATCCGGTGCTTTCTCGTAGAGCACACGGCCCGTCTCCGGCTCTATGAGGATTGCCGCCCGGCATTCCAGCTGCAGCCCGCTGTTGGCCGGAGCCGCCGTCAGCATCGCCGGGGCATCCGCCTGCACTGCCGGTCCCGTTCCCCCAATGGCCACCCGCAGCCCGGCCCCCTGTGCCGTACCCACAGCCAGCGCAAACAGCCAGAAGCAGAGCACCCCCGCGCAGAGCAGGGCCAAATTTCTCCGTTCCATTCCTCGTACCTCCCCGCGTAAAGTCTCTGGTTGCATTCTATGCAAAAAAAGAGGGGTCAATGCCCTTTTCTACGGGAGGAAAATCTGCTATAATAGGAGAGTTTATAAACACTTTAGCTGGCTCACCCTCTCAGGCCGCTTCGCGTCCAGCTCTCCCAAAGGGAGAGCTTTTGACAAAACCAGTAACTTTGCATGGATTGCCAAAGCCTCGCCCTTCGGGAGAGGTGGCAGCGCGTCAGCGCTGACGGAGAGGGTGAGGCCGTTTATCTGAGAGGATCTTTATGCGAGTTTGTTTTTATACCCTTGGCTGCAAGGTCAACCTGAACGAGACCGGCGCGCTGGAGCAGATGTTCCGGGGCGCTGGCTTCACCATCGTGCCGGAGGGCGAAGAAGCGGATGTTTTTGTGGTGAACAGCTGCACCGTGACCAACTTCGGTGACCAGAAGAGCCGCAAGTGGCTGCGCCGCGCCAAGCGCGAAAATCCCGGTGCCGTGACCGTGCTCACCGGCTGCTATCCTCAGGCTTTCCCCGAGGAAGCTGCCCAGTTCATGGAGGCTGACCTCGTCTGCGGCAACGGAGACCGCAAGGCCATCCTGGACAATGTGCTCAAGCTGCTGGACGGCCACGAGCGTATCGTTGCCGTTACGCCCCACCAGCGGGGCGAGCTGTTTGAGGAGCTGCCCGTGGAGCGGTTCGAGACCCACACCCGCGCGTTTATCAAGGTGGAGGACGGCTGCAACCGTCAGTGTGCCTACTGCGTCATCCCCCGCGCCCGCGGCCCGGTGCGCAGCCGCGCCGAGGACAGCATCCTGAAGGAGCTGCGCCAGCTGGCCGCCTCCGGCTACCGCGAGGTCGTGCTCAGCGCCATTTCCCTGCCCAGCTACGGTCTGGACACCGGGACCAATCTGGTGGAGCTGGTGGAAAAATGCGCTCAGGTGGAGGGCATCCAGCGGATCCGTCTGGGCAGCCTGGACCCCGACATGCTGACCCCGGAGTTCATCACCCGGCTGGCAGCGGTGGAAAAGCTCTGCCCTCAGTTCCACCTCAGCCTGCAGAGCGGCTGCACCTCCACCCTGCGCCGGATGCGCCGGGTCTACACCGCGGAGCAGTACGCCCAGGTGGTGGACCAAATCCGCGCCGCCTATGGGGAGCGCCCTGTCAGCTTTACCACCGACTGCATCTGCGGCTTCCCCGGTGAGACCCAGGCCGACTTTGAGGAAAGCTGTGCCTTCCTCAAAAAGATCGGCTTCCTGAAAGTCCATGTGTTCCCCTACTCCCGCCGCAGCGGCACACCCGCTTATGATTTTCCGGCTCAGGTGCACGAGCGGGAGAAGCAGGCCCGCAGCCGCGAGATGAACGCGCTGGCCGAGGAGATCCGCCGGGAAGTGCTGGCCGCTCATGTCGGCTCCGAGGACGAGGTCCTGCTGGAAACCCCTCTCTCCGAGACGCTGTTCACAGGCTACACCCGGCTGTACATCCCGGTGGTGGTCTCTGCCCCCGGCTGCAAGAGCGGCGAGATCGTTCACGTCAGGCTGGGCGAGTACGATGGCGAGCGCGTCCGTGCAGCACTCTGCTAAAAAAGTTCGTTAATTCTTGTGCATCCTGTACTATTTGCTAATTCTTTAACATATTTGAAATTTTCTCTTTTCACGCAGGCCCGTTTATGTTAAAATGAATCTGGATATCTGGGTCGGAGCGCCGGTTGCAGCGGTGCGGTACCAGCCGGCCCGGAGCAAAGCAAATTCCGTCTGCCGCAGTCCAGTGTGGGACGGGATGTTTTCTGTTTCTGAACAAGGAGAGATTGGAATGAGTTTTAGAGGAATCAATACCACAGTCATTCAGATCCGCCGTCAGGTGTTTACCGAGGTTGCCCGCATGGCTTACGCCAACGTCAAGGGCGAGCAGGCCAACCACCTGATGCGCAAGATCCCCTACACCATCATCCCCGGTGAGGAAGGCAAGCTGCGCAAGGACATCTTCCTGGAGCGCGCCATCGTCGAGGAGCGCGTCCGTCTGGCCATGGGCCTGCCCACCCGCCGCATGGATGAGCACAACAGTGTGGTCTCGGGCCTTGAGGATGCTTCCATTGCCGATAAGTACTATGATCCCCCGCTGGTGAACGTGATCAAGTTCGCCTGCAACCGCTGCCCCGAGAAGCTGGTCAAGGTCTCTGACCTGTGCCAGGGCTGTCTGGCCCACCCCTGTATGGAAGTCTGCCCCAAGAAGGCCATCACCTGGGAGAGCGGCCGTTCCATCATCGATCAGGAAAAGTGCATCAAGTGCGGCCGCTGTGCCACTGTCTGCCCCTACAACGCCATCGTCAAGACCGAGCGTCCCTGCGCCGCTGCCTGCGGCATGGGTGCGATCCATTCCGATGAGCTGGGCCGTGCCGAGATCGATTACAGCAAGTGCGTTTCCTGCGGTCAGTGTCTGGTGAACTGCCCCTTCGGCGCTATTGCCGACAAGGGCCAGATCTATCAGCTGATTCAGGGCTTCAACCGCGGCGACCGCATCTATGCACTGGTTGCTCCCGCCTTCGTCAACCAGTTCCCCTCTCTGGCTTCTGCCGGTAAGCTGAAGGCTGCCCTGAAGGCCATCGGCTTCTGCGATGTGGTGGAGGTCGCCATTGGTGCCGACCTGTGCACCGTGGACGAGGCCCACGACTTCCTGGAGGAAGTTCCCGGGAAGCTGGACTTCATGGCCACCTCCTGCTGCCCCGCATGGAGCATGATGGCAAAGACCGCCTTCCCCGCTCTGGCCAAGAACATCTCCATGACCATGACCCCCATGGTGTTCACCGCCCGCATGATGAAGCAGAAAGACCCCACCGCCCGCATGTGCTTCATCGGCCCCTGTGCCGCCAAGAAGCTGGAGGCATCCCGCCGCACGGTCCGCTCTGACGTGGACTTTGTGCTGACCTTTGAGGAGCTGGCCGGTATCATCGAGGGCAAGGATCTGGACATCGATCTGCTGGAAGTGGATGAGAACGAGGCAGCACTCTGCTCCGCCTCTGCTGCAGGCCGCGGCTTCGCACAGTCCGGCGGCGTTGCCAATGCCGTTGCCAACAAGATCAAGGAATGGCACCCCGATATGGAGGTCAAGATCGCATCCGCACAGGGTCTGGCCGACTGCAAGAAGCTGCTGATGCTGGCCAAGGCCGGCAAGTACAACGGTTACCTGCTGGAGGGCATGGGCTGCCCCGGCGGCTGCATCGGCGGCGCAGGCACCATTGCCGACCCCGCACGCACCGCCATCCAGCTGAACAAGTATATGAAGGAAGCTCCCTTCACTGACCCTGAGCAGAGCCCCTATATGAGCGAGATCCACGTTCTGAAGGACGACCCCAATTTTGAACTGTAACCTCTCCGTCACCTGCGGCTTGCCTCCCCTATTACGGGATCTGGCGCAAAGAGCCTGAGAGGTTTTACAATATCCGCTTCCCGCACAGGGGAGCGGATATTTTTTCTACTTTTGATTTTATAAGTGAAATTTTTTTGTGAAAAACTCACGAAGCAGATTGACATATTATCGCTGGCGTGATATTTTGGCGTTGACAAACCCTGTGTTCTGCCCCAACAGGACACCAGAGCAGGCCGCACACGCGCGGCCAGGAAAGGTTGATCTTTATGAAAAATACATTCAAACGCTCCGGCGCAGCGCTGATCTCGCTGGTACTGCTGTTGGTGCTGGCTGTCAGTGCCGGTGCCGCCAGCAGCCAGAATGTCGGTGTGAAATTCTGGAAGGAACGCTCCGATAAGGAATCCATGGCCAACAGCGGCATCGATTCCAACCGCACCGCCACCCTCACCCGGCAGGCCAACGGCACTTACACCCTGACCCTGCCGGTCATGCAGGTATCCAAGCTGGGTGTCACCGGCTATCTGTCCGGCCTGACCATCGGTGATGTGACCTACGACGGCACCCTGACCGGTGATTTCAACAAGGCCACGGCGGTGCTCACCATCAAGAACCTGCCCGCCTCGGTGCTCACCGGCAGCGACGTGAATAAATCCGTCCTTGTGACCTGCAACATTCAGATGGACCTGCAGGTCCTGGGTGAGATCAACACCAGCGCCCGGATGTGTATCTGGAACCAGAAGTAAATGGCAAGCAAAAAGGCAGAGCCCGCGGGCCCTGCCTTTTTGTTTTTCCTCACAGGTCCATCCTGCGCTCCACGAGATCCGTGACCATGGTGTCCAGCTGGCTCATGGCGCGTTCCGCGCCCTTGGCCAGCTTGCGTGCGGTGCGCTTGACCTGCCGCTGGTTCTGTGCCATTGCCATGGTGCCCACGGCCCCCAGGGCCGCGCCTGCCGCCATGCCCAGCAGAACACTGCCGGAGGAAGGCTGACGATTTGTGTTTTTCATGTGGCTCTCTCCTTTCCACTGTGTGATTTTTTGCCGCTGTGGCTAGTATTTCCTGTAAAGAATCCGGTATGCGCTTTTTTTGTCCCGCAAAATGTGGTATACTGTATCATACGCTGAGAAGCTGGGCCCTGTGCGGCCCGTGGATGGCGCAAAGGAGGATCCTTTTTTGTTGAAACCGACTGAACCGAAAAAAATTCTCTGCATTCACGACCTCTCCGGCATGGGCCGGTGCAGCCTGGCGGTCATCCTGCCGGTGCTGTCCGTTATGGGCTGCCAGCCTGTGGCCCTGCCCACTGTGGTCCTCTCCACCCACACGGGCGGTCTGGGCACACCGGCACGGCTGGACGGTGCCGCCTACGGGCTGGCCGCTCTGAAGCACTACCGGGAGCTGGGTGTGGAGTTTGACTGTATCTACACCGGCTACTTAGGCGGCGAGGAGCAGGTGGCGCTGGCCGAAAAGGCGTTCGATCTCTGGCCTGCTGCCCGCAAGGTGGTGGACCCTGTGATGGGGGACAACGGCAAAGCCTACTCCACAGTGACCTCGGCTCTCATCGACCGGATGCGCGGGCTCTGCCGCCGGGCAGACCTGATCCTGCCCAACGCCACCGAGGCCGCCCTGCTGCTGGAGCGGGAGCCCCAGACCGACGCATTCGATGACGCTTCCGCTCAGGCGCTGGCCGACGAGCTGCTGACGCTGGCTCCCAGCGCGGTGGTCACCGGCCTCGCACTGGGCAAGTACATCGGCTGCGCAGGCTCCGGCCGCGAGCGCTTCGTCATCAAAAAACTGCACATCAGCCGCAGCTTCCCGGGCACGGGTGATCTGTACGGTGCCGTGCTCATTGGCTCGCTGATCCAGGGCAACGCCCTGAGCGCCGCTGCCGACAACGCCGCCGAGTTCGTCTCGCTGGCCATTCAGCAGACCCCCGCCGATCAGGACACCCGGTACGGTGTCTGGTTCGAGCCCCTGCTGCCCCGGCTCTGCCCGGTGAGCTGGAATGACTGAGGAGGCCGCCATGAGCGAAAAACCGACCCTGAACATCGTTCTGGTGGAGCCGCGTATCCCCCAGAACACCGGCAACGTGGCCCGCACCTGTGCCTGCACGGCCTGC
Organism: Faecalibacterium sp. Marseille-Q4137; assembly: GCF_017377535.1. NCBI lineage: Bacteria > Bacillati > Bacillota > Clostridia > Eubacteriales > Oscillospiraceae > Faecalibacterium > Faecalibacterium sp. Marseille-Q4137. Next base: position 66,849 of record NZ_JAFREK010000003.1, on the reverse strand, counting down.
CGCCTGCATCTGGTGGGGCCCATGGGCTTTGCCATCGATGACAAAAAGCTCAAGCATGCCGGGCTGGACTACTGGCACTACCTCGACATCAATTACTATGACGGGCTGGAGGATTTCTTTGCCCGGAACAAAGGCCCGTTCTACTACTTTACCACCAAAGCGCCCCAGCGCTACACCGACATCCAGTACCCGGACGGGGCCTATCTCGTGTTCGGGCGGGAGGATGCCGGCCTGCCTGAGGCACTGCTGGCGGCCAATCAGGAGCACTGCATCCGGATGCCCATGCGGGATACCTGCCGCAGCCTGAACCTTTCCAACAGTGTGGCTGTGGGCGTGTATGAGGTCCTGCGCCAGTGGGATTTCCCGGAGCTGCTGGATCATGGCCGCCTGCGAGAATACGAATGGAAATGAGGGACATTATGAGCAAGATTGCGATCCTGACCGATTCCTCCTGCGATATCCCGCAGGAGCTGGCCGAGAAGTACGGCATTGATATTATGGGTTTTCACATCCTGCTGGATGATGTAGACTATATCGAGCGTGAGAGCTGCACCAATGAGGAGTTCTACGAAAAGATGCGCGCCGCCAAGGGCATTCCCTCCACGGCTGCCATCACCCCCATCCAGTTCTGCGAAAAGTACTGCCAGTATGTGGACGAGGACTACACCGATGTGATCCATGTACCCATCAACCGCAGCGGCTCCTCCACCTACAACAACGCCGTGATGGCCCAGGGGATGCTGCGGGAGGAGCGCCCGGAGCACCACCTGCGGATCCATCTGCTGGACCCGCACACCTACTCCATGCCCTTTGGCTGGTATGTCTGCGAGATGGCACGCAAGCTGCAGAATGGTGCGGAGATCAGCCACGTCATTCAGGAGTTCGAGACCCAGATGGACAAGATGGAGATCGTTCTCGGACCTTACAGCCTGAAGCAGATGAAGAAGAGCGGCCGCATCTCTGCCGCCGCCGCTGTCATGGGCGAGCTGATGGGCATCCGCCCCATCATCACCCTGATCGACGGAAAGACCAAAGTGGAGGCCAAGGTGCGCGGCGATGACAAGGTCGTGCCCGCCATGGTGGAGCTGGCCAAAAAGCGCAGCGAGGGTGTGGAGGACTTTGATTATATGATCGGCCACACCAACATTCCCCAGAAGGATGATCTGATCAAGGCCTGCCGCAAGGCGTTCGGCAAAGACCCGCTCATCACCTTCCCGCTGGGCGGCGTTGTTTCCGCCAACACCGGCCCCGACACCATTGCTCTGGTCTACGTTGGCCACGCACGCTGAGTTTTTTCTGAGAACTGCCCGCCGCGGCAGTTCTTTTTTGTTTGCAGGCCGTTGCATTTTGCGGCAATTTGTGCTATACTCCCTTTTGCTGTGCTTTTGCGCGGCAACCTGAAAGAGCAACTTAGGATTTTAGGCTCCCCGGCGTGTCTCGAACCATGCCGGGCCAAACCCATAGGGCTGGCGGTCCCTGTGCGGTCAAAATTCATCCGCCGGAGTATTGTTATGAATCAGAATTTCACTGTCCGCAAACTGGCCCGCTGCGCTGTGGTCGCAGCTCTCTATGTGGTGCTCTGCATGGCGCTGCAGCCGTTCTCCTACGGTGCGGTGCAGGTGCGTGTTGCCGAGGCCCTCTGCCTGCTGCCCGTGTTCGGTGCCGAGTACATCGTGGGCGTAGTGCTGGGCTGCTTCCTGGCAAACCTGCTGGGCTCCACCATCGTGGATGTTATCTTTGGCACTCTGGCCACCCTGCTGGCCTGTGTTGTGACTTACAAACTGCGGAACGTCCGCTTCAAGGGTCTGGCCATCGTGCCCTCCCTGCCGCCCGTGCTCTTCAATGCGGTCATCATCGGCATTGAGATCGCCGTCATGTTCCCCGATCCTTCTTCCTCTGCCCCGCTGTGGCTGGCCTGCATCACCAACGGCATCTCCGTCGGCATCGGTGAGCTCATCAGCTGCACCGTGCTGGGCGTGCTGCTGGTGAAGATCGTGGAGACCAACACCTCCCTGCGCAAAGTGTTCCTGGAAGCCTGATCGAGCAGGCAGACAAGACAGATTCATAAGGCAAAGGCTTTTCCGTTGCTCGGCCTTTTTGCCCACAATATAGAAAGACCTCCTCTGGCTGTTTCCAGAGGAGGTCTTTGTTTTATCCGATCACTTGTGCTCCTGCAGCCAGCGCAGGGCCATATAGGCATAGGCCGCGCTGCCCTCAAAGAGGACGCTGTCATCAAACTTCACCTTGGGGTGATGCTGGCCGTAGGTGTAGCCCTCGTTGGCGTTGCCCGCCGTCAGGAACATGCTCACGGTGGGCACCTCATGGCTGACGAACGCGAAATCCTCGCTGCCGCCGCCGGGCTTGCCGCCGGTCATGGGGGTCATATCCATTGCACCCTTGCCCAGCAGCTCACCCATATAGGTCAGGGCGTTGCCGGCAAGCTCCTTGTCCACCACCATGCAGGGGCAGTAATCACTGAAGGCGATCTCGGCGGTGCAGCGGTAGGCCGTGGCCACCCCCTGCACGATCTCGGTCATCCGCTTGTGCAGCAGCTCCGTCACCGCGCCCTCGGGGTCGGTGGTGCGGATGGTACCCCACATCTCGGCGGAATCCGGGATGACGTTGGAAGCAGCACCGGCCTGGAAGCGGCCGGTGGTGAACACGCCAAAGCTGTGGGCATCCAGCTCCCGGCTGTTGATCTCCTGCAGGGCAATGTGGATGTGTGCCGCCGCCGTGATGGGGTCGATGCACTTTTCCGGCATGGAACCGTGGCCGCCCTTGCCGTGGACGATGATGTGATACTGCTCACAGCTTGCCATGGTGATGCCGCCGCAGGCAGGCACCAGCACCACACCGGCGGGAATGGGCATTCCGCCCAGCACATGGAACATGACTGCTGCATCCACGTTGGGGTTTTCCAACAGGCCGTTGGCGATCATATCGGGCGAGCCCTGGAAGATCTCCTCGGCGGGCTGGAACTCCAGCTTGACGGTGCCCTCGATCTCATCCTCGTGCTCCTTGAGCAGCTGGGCAGCACCCAGCATCATTGCCGTGTGCATATCGTGGCCGCAGCCGTGCATCTTGCCCGGCACCTCGGAAGCGTAATCCACGCCGGATTCCTCCTGAATGGGCAGGGCATCCATATCGCCCCGCAGCAGGATGGTCTTGCCGGGCTTTTTGCCGCCTGCCAGCGCAATGACACCGGCCTTGCCGCAATCCTTGGGCTCGTAGCCCATCTCGGTCAGGGCCTTTTTCACCAGTGCCTTGGTCTGGGTCAGATCAAAGCCCACCTCCGGGTGACGGTGCAGGGTGCGCCGCCACTCCACCAGCTGGGGTTCCAGCGCCTGGGCACGGCCCAGCAGTTCTTTTGCAGTCAACATATCAGTCAGCTCCCGTTCTGTTTGATTTTCAGCCTGCATGGACAGCCTGTTCAATGGAATTTTCCACCAGACTGTTCAGACTCATATTGTGGGCCATTGCAAAAATGACCGCCTGCTTGTGCAATTCCGGGGAAATGCGGACATTGAAGCTCCCCTTATAGGCACGTTCCGGTTCGGTATGGTTTTCCTCGCACAATGCCAGATAATCATCCACTGCACCGTGGAAATCATTTACCAGCTCTGCAGCGGTGCTGCCCTCATAAGAGATCAGAGCCCGGATCCCCATGACCTTGCCATAAAACAGGCCATCTTCCTCCGAGAACTCCACACTGCCAACATAGCCCTTGTACTCCATCGTGTTATTCACAGAAGTCCCTCCTGTTCCAGAATTTGAATCAATTGCTTGACCTGATATTCCAGCAGTTCTTTTCGGGGATGGGGTTTATGCATCAAGATTGGTGGATACTGTTCCGATACGAACACAATGCGGGAACCGCTGGTACGGCCCTTGTTGGAGCGCTCATACCCAAAATATCGCAGCAGGCTTTCGGCATCATCAAAGGTAAAAGTCTTTGGCTTGGCTTTCAGCCGCTCGATCAGCTTTTCTTTCTGCCCCATATCCTCATCCTACTTCCAGTATAGCACGTTTTTCTTTATTTGCAACTATTTTTAGTTGCAAGCTCAGTTTTCCCCGCCGTTGCTTCCTTCGGGGTGATACTGGGCGCAGGTGCATTTTTTCCACTTGAGGCCGCTGCCGCAGGGGCAGGGGTCATTGCGGCCGATCTTGATGACCCGGACAGGCTGGCCCTTGGGGGCACCCTTGACACCGGGCGCGCCGTTGCCGGGCACAAAGCCCTCGCCGGTGGGCTTGGCCACCTGCTCCCGTTTGGGGGCTGCACCGGCCTGCCGCACCTCAATGGTCAGCAGCATCTTGATGCTGGACTCACGGATGGAATCCACCATCTGGTCGAACATGTCAAAGCCCTCGATGCGGTACTCCACCACGGGGTCCTTCTGGCCGTAGCCGCGGAGGGCGATGCCCTGACGCAGCTGGTCCATGTTGTCGATGTGATCCATCCACATCCTGTCCACGCACTTGAGCAGGCAGATGCGCTCCAGCTCACGCATGACCGGTGCGCCGTACCGCACCTCCTTGGCCTGCAGGATCTGCATTCCGCGGTCGTAGAGCAGATCGGCGATGCCCTTCTGGGAGAGGCTGTCATAATCGGCCACAGTGTAGTGGAAGTCGGCATCGGTGGTCAGCCAGCCCTGATAGTGGCGGCGCAGGGCACCAAAGTCCCACTCGTCCTTCACATCTCCGGCCAGGAACTGCTTGCAGCTGGAATCAATGTTTTCCCGCAGCATGTTGTGCATCTCGGTGCTGATATCCTCACCGTCCAGCACCTTGCGGCGCTGGCCATAGATGATCTCGCGCTGCTGGTTCATCACGTCGTCGTACTTCAGCACGTTCTTACGGATCTCAAAGTTGCGGCCCTCCAGCTTTTTCTGGGCGCTCTCCAGCGTGCTGGTGATCATCCGGTTCTCAATGGGGGTATCCTCGTCCAGCTTGAGGGTATCCATCAGGCTGGAAACGCGGTCACCGCCGAACAGGCGCATCAGGTCATCTTCCAAGCTCAGGTAGAAGCGGGACGCGCCGGGGTCGCCCTGACGGCCTGCACGGCCGCGCAGCTGGTTATCAATGCGGCGGCTCTCGTGCCGCTCCGTACCGATGATGAACAGACCACCGGCCTTGCGCACTTCCTCTGCCTCGGCGCTGATGGCCGGCTTGTACTGGGCATACAGCTCCTCAAACCGTTTCCGCACCGCCAGGATCTTTTCATCGTTGGTGTCGCCGTGGCCGTCGGCTTCAGTCAGCAGGAGCTCCACCGCATTCGGGTCAGCATCCTGCGGCTTTTCGGGGTCGAGCAGGTTCTCACAGAAGTGTTCCCTGCGCATCTGGGCCTTAGCCATGAACTCGGCGTTGCCGCCCAGCATGATATCAGTACCACGGCCTGCCATGTTGGTGGCAATGGTGATGGCACCCTTTTTGCCGGCCTGCGCCACGATCTCAGCCTCGCGCTCGTGGTTCTTGGCGTTCAGGACATTGAAATCGCGGGTGTACTTCTGCAGCATTTTGGCCAGCGTCTCGCTCTTTTCCACGCTGACGGTACCCACCAGAACAGGCTGGCCGTTCTTGTGGCATTCCAGCACCTGCTCGATGACAGCCTTGTACTTGCCGTTGACGGTCTTGTAGACCGCGTCCGGGTAATCCTTGCGGATGTTGGGGCGGTTGGTGGGCACGGTGACGATGTTCAGGCCGTAGATCTCGGTGAACTCGGTGGCTTCCGTCTTGGCGGTACCGGTCATACCGGACAGCTTCTTGTACATGCGGAAGTAGTTCTGGAAGGTGATGGTCGCCAGCGTCTTGCTCTCGGCGGCGATCTTCACGCCCTCCTTGGCCTCAATGGCCTGATGCAGGCCCTCGTTGTAGCGGCGGCCGATCATCAGGCGGCCGGTGAACTCGTCCACAATGATGACCTCGCCGTTCTTCACGACATAGTCGATATCCTTCTGCATCACGCCGTAAGCCTTGATGGCCTGATCGATGTGGTGGGCCAGGGTCATGTTCTCGGCAGCGGCCAGATTCTCGACCTTGAAGTATTCCTCGGCCTTCTGGATGCCCTTGGCGGTCAGGGTGCAGGTCTTGTGCTTTTCGTCCACGACATAATCGCCGTCGGTCTGCTCATCGGTCTCCACCTTATCTTCCAGCTCGACCACCACACTCTTGTGCAGGGTGCGGACGAAGCGGTCCACCTGGGTGTACAGGCTGGAGGAATCCTCGCCCTTGCCGGAGATGATCAGAGGGGTGCGGGCCTCATCGATCAGGATGGAGTCCACCTCATCGACGATGGCAAAGGCGTGGCCGCGCTGCACCATGTTGTCCTTATAGGTCACCATGTTGTCGCGCAGGTAGTCGAAGCCGTACTCATTGTTGGTGCCGTAGGTGATATCGGCGTTGTAGGCACGGCGGCGGGCATCGCCATCGATGCCCTGCACGATCAGGCCGACACTCAGGCCCAGCCAGCGGTAGAGCTTGCCCATCCACTCGCTGTCGCGCTTGGCCAGGTAATCGTTGACGGTGACGATGTGCACGCCCTCGCCGGTCAGGGCGTTCAGGTAGGCGGGCAGGGTGGCCACCAGGGTCTTGCCTTCACCGGTCTGCATCTCGGCAATGGAGCCGCGGTGCAGGGCAATGCCGCCCATGATCTGCACAGGGAAGTGCTTCATGCCCAGCACACGCCAGGCAGCTTCGCGGCAGACAGCAAAGGCATCGGGCAGGATATCATCCAGCGTCTCGCCGTTTGCCAGCCGCTCTTTCAGGGCCGGGGTCTGCGCCTGCAGCTCGGCATCGGACATCGGCTGATACTTTGTTTCCAGTGCCAGCACCTTTTTGGTAATGGGATTGATCTTTTTCAGCTCCCGGTCAGAGAAGCTGCCAAAGAGTTTTTCAGCAAGGGACATTGTTACACCTCATCTATCAAAAATCGGGGCGGCAGGCCGCCCAACAGCGGAAAAAACCACATACTGTTTATATGATACACCAAAGCTGAAAACCCGTCAAACCCGATGGATAGATTTTATCCGTTTTTTGGGTGAACTTTCTGTTAATTTAGAAAAAAAGACCCTCTCCGGCATTGCGCAGCAATGACGGAGAGGGTCGGTCCTATACCAATGTCGCCCCCGGGCGGGGAACGTGCTCCGTCAGCAGAGCGCGCAGCTGTTCCGGCAGGGCGTAGAAATTGCCGTTGGTATATTTCCACGCCCCCACCGCAGTAAGAGCCGCCAGCAGAGCCAGCACCAGCAGCGTCATGCACACCCGGCGCAGGGGATGCCGCTTGGGTTGGGGGCTGGGCAGAACATCCTTCTTTGCAGCCCTGCGGGCAGGCAGGAAGCCTGTCCCCTCAGCCTGAGGCTTGTTTGCCGCCGTGCGCCGGATGATATCCAGCAGCCAGAGGGCGGGGTTCTCCCCCGCCGGGACGGTGCGCAGAAAGCAGCCCTTCCTGCAGCTAAGCACCAGCACACAATCATTTTCCCGCTCGGCACAGGCGGCAGAGAGATCTGCCCCCACCACGCGGTGGGCAGCCTGAGCCCGGGCCAGTGCCTGCCGGAGCGGGTCAGTGCAGTCTTTGGGCAGGCGGGCACGGGCACGCTTTTCGATCAGAGGGCCGGTCTTGGGGTTGGCATAGCTCACCGCGCCAAAATCAAAGACCTTCTCGGCCCCGGGCAGGTTCTCGAGCCGGGCTTCCAGCAGGGCACCGGCGGCAGCATCCGCGCAGATGAGCAGCTTATCGTGCCGTTCCAGCGCCTCCACCACGGCGGCAGGCAGAGTGGTCTCCCCTGCCCCGTACAGGTCTGCCGAAAACGCCTGCCGCAGGGCCTGCGCGGCCTTTTTCAGCCCGGAAGGGCTCTGCGCCTGCAGGGCCACCAGCGTTTCCGCGCCCCGGCTCTTCCACTGGGCTGCGGCCCGCCACTGGGGCGGAAAGTTTTCCACCGTTTTGCCCACCGCTGTGGACTGCGCACCGAACAGCCGCAGCACACACCCGGTCTCCTGTTGCTGTGTCACCCTGCATTCCCCCTGCCTTTTAGTGGCCCAGGAACACCTCGTTCAGCTTGTCCAGCGCTTCGGCGCTGTGCTGTGCGTCCCGGGCAAGGGGCTCTGTGCCTGCGGGAACTTTTCCCTGTGCCAGCCGCAGGGCCAGCTCCAGGGCGGCCTGGGCGGCGCGGGCACGCACCAATGCACGGTCGGGCCGGGAGACGGACAGCTTTTTCACATACACCGTCTCGCCCCGGGCCGCGCCCAGATACACCGTGCCCACCGGGCGGAGGGCATCTCCACCGGTCGGCCCGGCCACGCCGGTCACGCTGATGCCGATCTCAGCACCGGCGGCCTGTGCGGCCCCCAGCGCCATCTGGGCGGCCACGGGGGCCGACACCACATTGTACGTTGCAATGACATCCGGTTCCACGCCCACCAGCCTGGCCTTGGCGGCCTCCCAATAGGTCACAAAGCCGTAGCCGAACACTTCACTGGAGCCCGGCACCGAGGTGATGCGCTGTGCGATCAGCCCGCCGGTGCAGCTCTCGGCGGTGGAGAGGGTGAGCCCCTTTTCCTTTAAGGTGCGCACCAGTGTCTCCTCCAGCCCGGCCACATCCTCATCATACACCGCATCGCCCAGCAGATCATAGAACTTTTTGGCATATTCCCGGCACATTTTTTCGCCTTCCGCATCGGAAGCAGCCCGGGCGGTGATACGGATCTCGCACTCACCGGTCTTGCAGTAGATGGCGGCAGTCGGGTTGGCGTTTTCCAGCAGATCACGCACCTGATATTCCAGGCTGCTCTCGCCGCCCAGCACCCGCAGGGTGACAGAGTGCAGGGTGCAGTTCTGGCGCTTCATCAGCAGGGGGCGGACGCTCTCGTTCCACATGGCCTTCATCTCGCTGGGCACGCCCGGCATCAGGACAGCACAGCGGCCCTCCTGCTCAAACCACGCACCGGGGGCAGTGCCGTGATGGTTGATGATCTTATGCCCTTTTACGGGCACCATGGCCTGCTTGCGGTTGTTGGGGGTGGTCACCCGGCCGGAGCGGGCAAAATAACCGGTGATCTTCTCCCACTCGCTCTCGTCAAAGGCCAGCGTATCGCCATAGCAGGCGGCAACGGTCTCCTTGGTCAGGTCGTCTGCCGTGGGGCCCAGACCGCCGGTGAACACCAGCAGGTCACAGCGGTTCTTTGCCTCGTTGACAAAGTCCGCCAGCCGCCCCTGATTGTCGCCGATGGTGCTCTCCCGCTGGACCGTAATGCCCAGCTCAGCAAGCTCCCGGCTCAGGTACTGGGCATTGGTGTTGAGGATGTTGCCGAGCAGCAGCTCGGTGCCCACACTGATGATCTCCGCTGTCATGCCGCTCACCCCTCAAACTCGATCTCGTCCGTAATGCGGATGCGGATCCGTTCGGTGTTCTCAGCAGCTTCGGCCTCCAGCTCTGCCAGACCAGGCATGGCGGCTTCGGCCTCCAGGATCTCTGCCAGCTCGGGGCGGATCTTCGGGTGCGGCGGGGTGAAGATGGTGCAGCAGTCCTCATAGGGCAGGATGCTGGTCTCGTAGGTGCCAATGTGGCGGGAGGTCTCGATGATCTCGGTCTTGTCCATGCCGATCAGCGGGCGCAGGATGGGCAGATTCTGGGCGGCATCGGTGCACTGCAGGGCCTTGACGGTCTGGCTTGCCACCTGAGCCAAGCTCTCGCCGGTGATGAGGGCTTCGCAGCCCTGCTTCTTTGCAATGATATTCGCAATGCGCATCATGCTGCGGCGCATCAGCACCGTGAACAGCACATCGGGGGCATTGTCCCGGATATACTCCTGCGGCTTGGTGTAGGGCACCACAAACAGGTTGGAGCTGCCGGTATAGGGGGTGATTTTCTGGGCCAGAGCTTTAACTTTCAGTTTTGCGCGCTCAGAAGTATACGGAGGGGACGCAAAATGGATGTGATCCAGGGCCAGACCGCGCTTTGCCATCCGGTAAGCGGCCACCGGGCTGTCGATGCCGCCGGAGAGCATATTCAGGGCACGGCCGGAGGTACCCACGGGCAGGCCACCCTCTCCGGGTATTTTTGGGCCATGAATATACGCGCCGTAATCGCGAATCTCCACAATGACCTTGAACTGGGGGTTCTTCACATCCACCCGCAGGTAGTTATGCAGCCCCAGCAGATAAGCGCCCAGCTCCCGCATCAGCTCAGGGCTGGTCATGGGGTAGGTCTTATCCGAACGGCGGGCCTCCACCTTGAAGGTCTTGATGCCGTGCAGGCTGTCGCCCAGATACTCCTCCGCAGTCCGGCAGATGGTATCAAAGTCCTTTTCGCAGACCACGGCACGGCTCAGTGCCGCCAGACCAAACACGGTGCGCACCCGGTCAAAGGCCAGATCCATGTCCACGTCTTCTTCTTCGGGCTCCATATAAAAGGTAGACTGGGTGCAGTACACCTTGAACTTGCCCACGGTCTTGAGCCGGTAGCGCAGGATCTTCATCATGGCCGACTCAAACTGGTTGCGGTTCAGGCCCTTCAGGGACATCTCGCCCTGATAGCCCATAATAATTTCACGCATAGAGTTCTCCTTAATTATAGCTGGCTCACCCTCTCCGTCAGCGCTGACGCGCTGCCACCTCCCCCAAAGTGGGAGGCCTTGGCATTCCACGCAAAGTTTCCGGTTTTGTCAAGAGCTCCCCCTTTGGGGGAGCTGGACGCGGAGCGGCCTGAGAGGGTGAGGATGCTTTCCTTTTTTACTTTTTGATTCTCTGTAAGTGCTTCATTCCGTCCTCGAAGGCGTTGAGGAACGCGTCCACATCCTCGGGGGTGTTGTCCGCACAGAAGGACACGCGGATGGCCGTGTCGATGGCCAGCGGGTCCCTGCCCATGGCGGCAAGGGTGTGGCTGGGCTGGCCCCGGCCGCAGGCACTGGCCGAGGAGACATAGACCTGCTGCTGTGCCAGATGGGCCAGCATGGTCTCGCTCTTGATGCAGTTCTCGCTGAAGTTCAGCACCTCGGGCACCGCATTGTCCGGGCTGTTGATGACCACCTCCGGGAAGGCTTTCAGCCCTTCCCGCAGGCGCAGGTTCAGGGCACGCACAGCAGCATCCCGGCTCTTCATGGTCTTGTTCAGGCGGGTGGCCGCGGCAGCAAGGCCCAGCGCATAGGGCAGGTTCTCGGTGCCGGGACGCTTCTCCCGCTCCTGCTCACCGCCCAGATAGGGAGCCTGGAACGCCTGATACAGGCTGTCGCTCAGGTAGAGCGCACCAATGCCCTTGGGTGCGTGGATCTTGTGGCCGCTGACAGCCAGCGTGTCGATGTTCGCCAGTTTGATGGGCACCCGCATCCAGGCCTGCACGGCATCCACATGGACGATGGTGCGGCTGTTGCGGCGCTTGACCTCTGCGGCCAGACGCTCCACATCGTTCCGGGTTCCGACCTCGTTGTTGACCATCATGCAGGCTACAAGGATGGTGTTTTTGTCCACATGGTCCAGCATCCGGTCGATGTCCAGCGTGCCGTCCGGACCGGGGTCCACCACGGTCACATCATACCCCATGGCGGCCAGACGCTCCAGCGGCTTCTGCACGCTGGGGTGCTCAAAGCCGGACACCACGATGCCCTTGCCGAACCTGCGGGTCAGGGCCGCGCCCAGCAGGGCCATGTTGTTGCTCTCGCTGCCGCAGGAGGTAAAATAGAGCTCCCGGCTCTTGCAGCCCAGGGTGCGGGCCACGGCGGCGCGGGCGGCGTTCAGGGCTTCCTCGCTCCGGGCACCGGGGGCATACAGGCTGGACGGGTTGGCCCAGTGCTCCCGCATGGCCTTGTTGATGACATCCGCCACTTCCGGAGCCACGATGGTGGTGGCGGCGTTGTCCAGATAATGCAATTCAGGGTTTTGCAGCATAAATTTTGATTCCTGCTTTCTCAGTTACGCCAGCGGCACCCGCCGCCGACAGGATTTCATACTAAACCATGATGATTATACCACAAAGCATCTGCCGCCGTAAAGTAGCACGGCCCACTTGCACGGCCCCGCCGGGTGCTGTATAATGAGGGTAACAAACACAAAGAAAGCCGGGTGTTTTTATGGCCGATTATCAGGAATACCGCCGCCGCATCCTGCGCAAGCGCTGGCGCAGGAATTTTGCCGTTGCCGGGCTGCTGGTGCTGCTCATCCTGCTCAGCGCCGTGGGCCTGCTGTGGAAGCGCCTCCACCGGGAGCAGAGCCCTGCCGCCGTGCAGGGCCCGACCATCTTCCAGCAGGAGCTGCAGAGCAGCGAGTGGAACACCATCAGCTACACGCCCGCGCGGCGGCTGACCGTGCAGACCACCTCTGCCGGGTCCACCGCCATGGATTTCCGGCTGGCCGCGCTGGACCGCACCACCGCCGTGGACCGCAGTTATTTTGCCAACGTCTGTTTTCTGGGCGACAGCCTGACGCAGGGGATGCAGATCTATTCCAGCGGCCTGCCGGAGGCCTCTTTCTGCGCCTACCGGGGCGCAAACCCCAGCGTCGTGGTCAATGGCACCACCTGCAAGCGCTCCGATGGCGGCACCGAGGTCCCCATGGAGGTGCTGACAGCCCGGCAGCCCCCGGTGCTGTATATCCTGCTGGGCACCAACGTGCTCAACCGGGACGGGGATTATTCCAGCTTTCTCACCTACTACCGGCTCATGCTGGATATGATCTCCCAGGCCCTGCCCAACACGCAGATCTACGTGCAGTCCATCACGCCTGTCCGGCCTGAGGTGCGTAGCAGCCATCCCGGTCTGTACAAAGAGCGGCTGTGCGAGATCAACAATGAGCTGGCTGCCATTGCGCTGGAAAAGAACTGCGCTTTTCTGAACCTGTGGGAAGCCCTTGCCGACGACAACGGCGACCTGAAAGCCGAGTACGCGCAGCCTGACGGCATCCACATCAAGCCGGAAGGCTACCCCGCCTGGGTGGAATATCTCGCCACCCACACCGTGGGCCAACAGACGGCTTAAGTTGAATACTCACATAGCAAAACCGCCCTTCCGGCATCAAACTGGAAGGGCGGTTTTGTCATACAAACAGGAACGGGGAACGGCATCTAAACCGTTCCCCATCGATTGGTATTTGGCAGGCGTGGCGTTCTCCTGCATCTCTCAGAGCCTAAGCCCTTGTCGTTACCATCGGCGTGTGGCTGCCACGAAATTGACCACCTCAAATACCTTTCTTATCCTATGTTTAGGATACCACATTTATCCCTTTTTGTAAAGTATCTCACTCTGACGCAAAAGACGGCGGAAGCGTTTCTGGCTGATGCTCCACATCGTGATAATAGAGTTTTTGTATTCTTCCGGATCACTGGAAACTTTCAATCTCAGAATAATTTCTGCATAACATCTTATAGTTGATTTGTATATAGAAAAGGGAGAGTGGCCTAACACAGGGATTTCATAGAATGGTATTTTGATTTGCCAAACAATAAAACTAAATGTTTTCATTGTTTGACCCGGCCAAGGCAATCAAGTAAGATTTCCGTTATATCTTTTGTTGCTATCGCCGGTTTGTCACTCATAATTTCCCAAACAGGGTTACCGCTACATTCTCCAGAAAAATATTTTCGGGCGCATTCTACTACACCCTTTATATTTTTTGTGTTCAACATAACATCAAAAGCTTCATCGAAAAGAAGCATATCATATTTTGTAGGTTTCTCTTCTTCAAGGTCAACCTCAAAAAGTCGAATTTGCGCTCTCTCTTCTTCCGATTTCTGAGCCCAGCCAGCTTCATATAACACTTTATAATATTCAATATTGTCGAAATAGTAGCTGCAATTTAAACGGCTTGGAAGAAAAGAAAATTCGGTTTCTCTTACAAATTCAAAGATTCCTTCAACACACCATTTTACATATTCACGCCATTCATCACCTTGCAATTTCATCGACGCAATCGTTGTTTCGAGACACTGTTCAGATTGTTCTAATGTGCTGATAACCTCTCTACAACGAATTTCATTTCTCTTGTATCCAGCTTTTAATTTATCCCCAACTTGTAGTGTCTGACTCATGTGGTAAGCTTTCATCTTTTTCTCCACCGCTTCCGATTTGTTGAGCTAAAAAGTCCCATACCCAGCACCTTAACGGTGCGGACATGGGACTTCATATTTTTTTAATCAGAACAGCCCCGTGATCTTGCCTTCGGCATCCACGTCGATATTGACAGCGGCGGGCTTCTTGGGCAGGCCGGGCATAGTCATAATGTTGCCGCAGATGACCACCACGAAACCGGCACCGGCGGCAAGGCGGACTTCCCGCACCTCCATGGTAAAGCCGGTGGGCGCACCCGTCAGCTTGGCGTTATCGCTGAAGCTGTACTGGGTCTTGGCGATGCAGACCGGCAGGTCGCCGTAGCCCAGTTCTGTCAGTTCCGCCAGTGTCTTGGAAGCGGCGGCGCTGAAATTCACACCGTCGGCACGGTAGATTTTTTTGGCGATGGCCTCCACCTTCTGCTTCAGGGGCATCTCCAGCGGGTAGACGTACTGGATGGGACGATCCTCCATGACCTCCAGCACCTTCTCGGCCAGAGCCTTGCCGCCCTCGCCGCCCTTGGCGAACACCTCGCTCAGGACGCAGGGCACGCCCTGCTCGGCACAAACCTGCTCAACGTATGCCTGCTCCTCCGGGGTGTCGGCGGGGAAGGCATTGATGGCCACCACCACAGGCAGGCCAAAGCCGTTCTTCAGGTTGTCGATGTGGCGCACAAGGTTGGAGGCACCAGCCTTGACAGCCTCGAGATTCGGCTGGTTCAGGTCAGCCTTGGCAACGCCGCCGTGGCTCTTGAGGGCACGGACAGTGGCCACCAGCACGCAGGCGCTGGGGGCGATGCCGGCATAGCGGCACTTGATATCCAGGAACTTCTCGGCACCCAGATCTGCACCGAAGCCCGCCTCCGTGATGACGTAATCGGCCAGCGAGAGGCTGAGCTTGGTGGCCATGACGCTGTTGCAGCCGTGGGCAATGTTGGCAAAGGGGCCGCCGTGGATGATGGCGGGGTTGTTTTCCAGCGTCTGAACGAGGTTTGGGTCAAGGGCATCCTTAAGCAGCGCGGTCATGGCACCGGCGGCACCGATGTCGCCAGCCGTGACGGGCTTGCCTTCGTAGGTGTAGGCGCAGACGATCTTCGACAGCCGCTCCTTCAGGTCGGAGATGCTGGTGGCCAGGCAGAAGATCGCCATGACCTCGCTGGCAACGGTGATATCAAAGCCGTCCTCACGGGGGGTACCGTTGACCTTGCCGCCCAGACCATCCACGATGAATCGGAGCTGGCGGTCGTTCATATCCATGCAGCGCTTCCAGGTGATGCGGCGGGGATCGATGTTCAGGGGGTTGCCCTGCTGAATGCTGTTGTCGATCATGGCAGCCAGCAGGTTGTTTGCGGTGCCGATGGCATGCAGGTCACCGGTAAAGTGGAGGTTGATATCCTCCATGGGCACCACCTGGGCATAACCGCCGCCGGCCGCGCCGCCCTTGACACCGAACACGGGGCCAAGGCTGGGCTCACGCAGGCAGAGCATGGTCTTTTTGCCCAGAGCGTTCATGGCATCGGCCAGGCCCACGCTGGTGGTGGTCTTGCCCTCGCCTGCCGGGGTGGGGCTGATGGCCGTGACCAGGACCATCTTGCCCTGCTTGGATGCCTTGTGGATGAGGCGGTGGTTGATCTTGGCCTTGTAGCGGCCATAGGGGATCACATCCTCATCGGCAAGGCCCAGCGAGGCAGCGATCTCGGTGATGGGCTTCATTTTGGCTTCCTGTGCGATCTCGATATCAGACTTCATGCTCAAATCCTCCCTGAAATGCAAAAAGGACAGCTTTGCGCACCAATAGCGCAAGGCTGCCCAGACGGTCGGCGTAAAAAACCCGGTTCTGTCTGCACTGTGGTGCTCCACAACGTTCCGTCAGCAGGCAAACCCGTTCTTCTTGGTCAAAGATATCACATCTGCCCGTGGTTTGTCAAGCAGAAACTGTCCGCAAAGAAAAATCTGCCTGTACGGCCCCTGCGGCTTGCATCCATCCTGCCAGATGTGTTATACTAAAGTGTATCAAACGATAGGGAGGCTTTCACGATGCCATTTACACCGAAACTGACTTATAAAGGCAAGCCCCTCGTCCGTAAGGACAACGAGCTGTATTACGGCCGTATGACCGACCCCTATGTGCTGCGGATGCAGATCCTGAGCACCAAATCCGTGGGCGGCATGGATGTGGCCGATAAGGTACACATTCAGGTCTTCTCCACCAACGACAGCCTGGCCCCTGAGGCCCGCGTGTTCCGCCAGACCACCAAGAATGGCCTGTACAACGCACTGGACATTGGCAGCATCTGGCTGCAGAAGGCAAACGAGACCCGCTGAACGGCATAAAAAAGGACCGTCTCCCGCTGAGGAGACGGTCCTTTTTGTTGTGCTTTACTCTTCGGTCACTTCAAAGTCCAGGGGCTTGCCGCAGCCGGGGCACTTGGGTGCGCCATCCAGCAGGTCGTCCTCCTCAAACACAGTGGTCTGACCACAGGCGGGGCAGGTCACCTCGTACTGCACGGGGCCTTCCTCCTGCTCCTCGTCGTCATCCTCCAGCGCGACCTCAAAGGTCACGCCGCAGTGGGCGCAGTTTGCTTCGCCCGCGTCCAGGTCGTCCTCGCTGACGTAAACGGTCTCGCCGCAGTTGGGGCAGGCCACCTCATAGAACGGCTCACTGGCGATATCATCGTCATTGTCGTCCTCTTCGGTATCCTCTTCCTCTTCTTCGGGCTCCTCGTCATCCTCATCGTCCTCATAGAGGTCGGCTTCCAGATCCTCCAGCTCCTCGCTCAGGTCGTTGATCTGGTCGTAGGCACGGGTCACATCTTCATCGATGCCGTCCACAGCCTCTGCCAGTTCGCCCAGCAGTTCGCTCATGGCCTTGATGACCTTGCCCTCTTTGGTGGTCTCGTCGATGCCCAGGCCCTCGATCAGGCCCCGCAGGTATGCAGCCTTTTCCTTCATAAGAATGACCTCCTATTTAAAATAACCTCTCAGGCCGCTCCGCGGCCAGCTCCCCTAATAGGGGAGCCCTTGGCATAGCGGAAAACTTTCCACCGCACGGTTCAGCCTGTGAAGCAAAAACCGGGCACACGGTTGCCCGCTGCCCGGTCTGTCGGTAAATTAGACGCGCTCCATATACTCGCCGGTGCGGGTATCGATGCGGATGTGGTCGCCCTCGTTGATGAACAGAGGAACGCGGATCTCAGCACCGGTCTCGACAGTAGCGGGCTTCAGGGTGTTGGTGGCGGTGTTGCCCTTGACACCCGGCTCGGTCTGGGTGACTTCCAGCTCGATGAAGTTGGGGATCTCGACGCTGAAGACCTTGCCCTTATAGCTCAGCAGCTTGCACGGCTCGTTCTCCTTGCAGAACTTGAAGTTATCGGGCACATCGGAAGCGTTGACGGGGATATCATCGTAGGTCTCGTTGTCCATGAAGTGGTACAGATCGCCATCCTCATAGCTGTAAGTCACGTCCTTGCGCTCGATGAAAGCCTGAGGGAACTTTGCGGTCGGGTTGTAGCTGGTCTCAACCACAGAGCCGGTGATCACGTTCTTGGTCTTGGTGCGGACAAAGGCAGCGCCCTTGCCGGGCTTCACGTGCTGGAACTCAACGACCTGAAGAACCTGGCCGTCCTGCTCAAAGGTCACGCCGTTGCGAAACTCGCCTGCAGAAATCATAGGAATTCCTCCATTAGTAAAATCTCATTGATGCTTAACGCATATCTCTATTTATTTTACTCAATCCCGCATGGTTTGGCAAGGGGTTTGAGCAAAAAAGACGATAAAATCAGAAAAAAAACACGGACCAAACCTCTCCGTCATCCCTTCGGGATGCCACCTCCCCTAGTAGGGGAGGCCTTGGCAGCCGGGTGAAGCTTTCTCTTTATGCCAAAGGCTCCCCTACAAGGGGAGCTGGCGGGCGCAAGCCCGACTGAGAGGTTGTACAAAGACAAGCCTCAAAAAATCGCTTCATTGTTTTCGCATCCTCTGCCTGCGTACCGGCGCTCTCACAGATGATGACAGGCGCAAGCCCGCGCTCGGCCAGCAGCTCCATCAGGGGCTGGGGTTCGGGGCCGAACTGGGTCTCGGCAAAGGTCCAGTGCCGCTTTTCACCACCCTTGGAATACTCGATGCGGGAAAAGTGGACATGGAACTGCCGGGCCCGCTCATCCCCCAGCGCCTCCCCGATGCGGTCAAGGATAGCGGCATAATCCGCCTTGGAGCGGATGCCGCCCAGCGTCCGGGCGTTGAGGTGGCCGAAGTCGATGCAGGGGGTGATGCGTCTGTCCACCCCGCAGAGAGCCAGCACCTCCTCCAGCGTACCCAGCTGGCCGATCTTTCCCATCGTCTCAGGGCAGAGGATGATCTCGGCAAAGCCCGCTTCATCCAGCGCGTCCTGCGCCCGCTTCAGGGTGTCCAGCGCTTTTTCCAGAGCAGCCTCCCGGCTCTGCCTGCCGCAGCTGCCGGAGTGGAAGATGACCCGCCTGCCGCCCAGTGCCCTGCAGAGCGCCGCGCTCTGGAGCAGATAGTTCACGCTGTTCAGCCGCTTTTCCTCATCCAGGCTGGAGGCGCTGATATAGTAAGGCGCGTGGACGCTGAACAAAATCCCCCGGGCGGCGGCATCGTCAGCCATCTGCCGGGCCTTGTCCAGCCCCAGCCGGACTCCATGGCCGCACTGGTATTCAAAGGCATCCAACCCCATTTTTTCGGTATAGGCCGGAATGTCCAGACTGTTCTTATACCCCATGG
The DNA here is from genome assembly GCF_017377535.1 of Faecalibacterium sp. Marseille-Q4137. Classification (NCBI taxonomy): domain Bacteria; kingdom Bacillati; phylum Bacillota; class Clostridia; order Eubacteriales; family Oscillospiraceae; genus Faecalibacterium; species Faecalibacterium sp. Marseille-Q4137. The sequence continues at coordinate 48,082 of NZ_JAFREK010000003.1, read as the reverse complement.
CCGTGAAGCTGTCGCTGGTGCCTGCGGTGCCGAACCGGATCTTCCACTCACTCACAGGGTCTTGCCTCCCCGGTCGTAGTATTCCTGCCAGTGTTTTTTCTCCCACTTGCGCTTGAGCACCACCTGTGCCCCAAGATCCGGTCCGCGTGGAATGACCATCAGGCCCGGAATACCATAGAGTGCCGCCGCCATCCGGTCGGCATAGAGCTGGTCGCCCACCATGGCCATTTCCCTGCGCTTCACCTGCATCCGGCAGCGGGCCACCCCCAGCGCAAAGGGCAGGGGCTTGGCGCTGCGGTAGAGGTAGGCAAGGCCCAGCTTTTCCGCAAAGGGGCGCACCCGCTTTTCGGCACCGTTGGAAACGATGGTCAGCTTTACGCCCGCCCTGCGCATGGTTTCCAGCCACCCGGCCACTTCTTCCGGCAGCTCCTGACTGCGGTCGGCGGTCAGGGTGTTGTCGATGTCCAGAACCAGCGCCCGGATGCCCTTTTGGGCCAGCCACTCCGGCGTGATATGGGTAACGTCCTTAAAAACATATTCGGGGGTAACTAACATACAGAACCCTCTCTTTGCCTTTCACAGGCTCACCCTCTCAGTCCGCTTCGCGTCCAGCTCTCCCAAAGGGAGAGCCTCTGGCGAAACCAATAACTTTGCACGGATTGCCAAAGCCTCTCCCCTTGGGAGAGGTGGCATTGCGCAGCAATGACGGAGAGGGCGAGGATGTTTATCTTTTTCATAAATGAAAATAGGAGAGCCTGAGTTTCAGGCTCTCCTACATCGGCGTTAGCAACGCGTTTGAAATCTAAAGCAACGTGCGATTTCAAGCAGTTAATTACTTGAACTTGCGCTTGCGGGCTGCTTCGGACTTCTTCTTGCGCTTAACAGACGGCTTCTCGTAAGCCTCGCGCTTACGAACCTCTGCGAGCACACCGCTGCGAGCGGTGCTGCGCTTGAAGCGACGCAGTGCGCTTTCCAGCGACTCGCCCTCTTTAACACGAATTTCCGACATCTTATTCCCTCCCTTGGACCGTGAGGCAGGAATTTCGTTGTTACATGGTAACTAACAGTAGACAGTATAGCGCATTTTCATGCGTTCGTCAACCTTTTTTGAAAACTTTTTTGAGATTTTGTTTGCCTCTGTCGCAGGGCCCAGCTGGTTTACGCAACACAACACTTTGTGCGTCCAGCACAGCCCCACCGGCATGCCAAGGGCTCCCCTATTAGGGGCGCTGGCACGCGAAGCGTGACTGAGAGGTTTACTTCACGGCCAGGTTGACCAGACGGCCCTTGACGTAGATCTCCTTGACGACCTGCTTGCCCTCCAGAGCGGCGGCAACAGCGGGGTCAGCCTTGGCGGCGGCAATGGCGGCAGCAGCATCGATGTCGGCAGCCACCTTCAGGCGGGCCTTCACCTTGCCGTTCACCTGCACGGCGATCTCCACGGTGCTCTCCACGCACTTGGCCTCTTCGTACTGGGGCCAGGGGTAGTAGGCCAGCTGCTCATTGTGGCTGTGGCCCAGCTTCTCCCACAGCTCCTCGGTCATGTGGGGAGCAAACGGGTTCAGCAGCTGAACAACGGTCTCCAGCTCGGCCTTGGTCGCACCGCCGTTGTCGTACAGGGCATTGACCAGCGTCATCAGCTGGGCGATGGCGGTGTTCATCTTCAGGCCCTCGATATCAGCGCCCACCTTCTTGATGGTCTGGTGCATCAAAGTCTCGATGGCGGGGCGATAGCCCTCGCCCTCCACCAGCTTGTCGGACAGCGTCCACACGCGGTCGAGGAAGCGGTTGCAGCCGGCAATGGCAGAGGTCTGCCAGGGTGCGGCCTGCTCAAAGTCGCCCATGAACATCTCATACAGACGCATGGTGTCGGCACCGTACTGATCCACCACCTCATCGGGGTTGATGACATTGCCCAGGCTCTTGGACATCTTGACGATGGGATGGCGTGCCATCTCGCCGTACTTCTCTTCCAGTGCCTTTTCGGCGGCCTTCTGGCTGCCGTACTCCTTCAGCAGCTTCTCCTGCTCGTCAGCGGGCAGGTTGACAAAGCTGTGGGGGTTCAGGCCCAGGATCATGCCGTGGGCGGTGCGCTTCTGGTAAGGCTCGGCAGTGGGCACCACACCGATGTCATACAGGAACTTGTGCCAGAAACGGCTGTACAGCAGATGCAGGGTGGTGTGCTCCATGCCGCCGTTGTACCAGTCCACGGGAGACCAGTACTCCAGCGCCTCCTTGGAGGCCAGAGCATCCTTGCAGTGGGGGTCCATGTAGCGCAGGAAGTACCAGGAGGAACCGGCCCACTGGGGCATGGTGTCGGTCTCGCGGGTTGCGGGGCCGCCGCAGCAGGGGCAGGTGGTCTTGACCCAGTCGGTGTGGCGGGCCAGCGGGGACTCACCATCGGGGCCCGGCTCAAAGTCGGTGATGTCGGGCAGGGTCAGGGGCAGGCTGCTCTCGGGCAGGGGCTGCCAGCCGCACTTTTCACACTTGACCATGGGGATCGGCTCGCCCCAGTAGCGCTGACGGCTGAACACCCAGTCGCGCAGCTTGTAGTTCACCTTATCGCAGCCCTTGCCGTTGGCTTCCAGCCACTCGATCATCTTTTTCTTGGCATCGGTCACAGACAGGCCGTCCAGGAAGCCGGAGTTGACCAGCGTGCCGGTGGCAACATCGGTAAAGGCAGCCTCGTCCAGATTGGACTCGGTATTGCCCTTGACCACCTCGATGATGGGCAGGCCGAACTTCTTGGCGAACTCCCAGTCGCGGGTATCGTGGGCGGGCACAGCCATGATGGCACCGGTGCCGTAGGTGGACAGGACATAATCGGAGATAAAGATGGGGATCTGCTTGTCGTTGACGGGGTTGATGCCCATCACGCCCTCCAGCTTCACGCCGGTCTTTTCCTTGTTCAGCTCACTGCGCTCGAAATCGCTCTTGCGGGCAGCCTCTGCCTGATAGGCCGTAACGGCATCCGCATTCTTGAGCAGGCCCTTTTCCAGCCACTCCTTGACCATGGCGTGCTCCGGGGAGACGACCATGTAGGTAGCGCCGAACAGGGTATCACAGCGGGTGGTGTAAACCGTCAGGGTATCGCCTGCGGTGGTACCGAAGTTCACCTCTGCACCATGGCTGCGGCCGATCCAGTTCTTCTGCTGGGTGGCAACGCGCTCGATGTAATCCAGACCATCCAGGCCGTCGATCAGCTTGTCGGCGTAAGCGGTGATTTTGAGCATCCACTGGCTCTTGACCTTGTGCACGACCTCGCTGCCGCAGCGCTCGCACACGCCGTTGACAACTTCCTCGTTTGCCAGCACACACTTGCAGCCGGTGCACCAGTTGACGTTCATTTCCTTCTTGTAGGCCAGGCCATGCTTGTACAGCTGCAGGAAGATCCACTGGGTCCACTTGTAGTACTCGGGGTCGGTGGTGTTGATCTCGCGATCCCAGTCAAAGGAGAAGCCCAGCGCCTTGAGCTGCTCACGGAAGTGATCCACATTCTTTTTGGTGACGATGGCCGGGTGGATGTGGTTCTTCATGGCAAAGTTCTCGGTGGGCAGACCGAAGGCATCCCAGCCCATGGGGTACAGCACGTTATAGCCGTTCTGGCGGCGCTTGCGGCTGACCACATCCAGGGCAGTATAGCTGCGGGGGTGGCCCACATGCAGGCCCGCACCCGAGGGATACGGGAACTCCACCAGTGCATAGAACTTGGGCTTTTTGTGGTCGATCTCGACATGGAAGGTCTTTTCGTCCTCCCACACCTTCTGCCACTTGGCCTCAACGGCCTTGTAATCATACTTCATAGCTTTCAATCACTCCTCATATTCGGCAGCCGCCCTTGCAGGCAGGGAAGCTTACAGACTGTTTTCCGGGATCAGATATTCCGAGATATCCATGGGCTCGCCATCGGCCCACAGATGTTCCAGATCATAGTAGGTGCGGGTGTTGGGCACAAAGACGTGCACGATGACGCTGGAATAATCCAGCAGCACCCAGTTCTTGGAGTCGAAGCCCTCGGTGGTGTAGGGCTCGATGCCCTTCTGAGAAAGCTCGTACTCCACCTCGTCGGCCAGAGCACCCACCTGGGTGGTGGAGGTGCCGGAAGCAATGACGAAGTAATCGGTCAGAACGGTCAGGCTCTCCACTTTGAGCACGCGGACATCCACGGCCTTTTTCTTGTCCAGGATCTTTGCGATCTCAATGGCAAGGGTCTTGCTGTCGATCTTGTTTTCCATAAAAGTCTCCTCTCTGGTTTGTTACTGTCCTGCGGCCTGGCCGTCGGTGGTGGTCGCACCTGCCACGTCGGTATCGCCGCTCAGGATGGCATCATCGGACTCCTTGTCCAGCTGTCCCACGAACTGGACGTTGGCGCTGGTGGAAGCGGTGCCGTGGGGCCAGTTGTTGGTCACAAGGTTCATTTCCTCGGCGCTCACGGGGCCGGTGTAATTGCGGAAATAGGTGTTCAGCAGCTCTGCAATGGAACCGGCATCCGGCACCACGCAGGAGTATCCGTCAAAGCTGCTGGTCTTGCCCACATTGGGCACGCCCATGAACACAGGGGTCTGGGCCAGCATGATGTTCGCACTGTCGATGCGGGTAAAGGACACCAGCATCTTGGCAATGGTGGTCAGATCCATATCCGTGTGGATATAGTTGTTGAAGATCAGGGGCAGCTGGGCAATGACATCGGTCACGCCCATGCTGCGCACCCGCTTGAACAGGCCGGCATAGAAATAGCGCTGCATGTTCAGGCGGTCGATATCCGAGTTGGCGTAGCCCTCGCCGTGGCGGCAGCGGACAAAGAATTCTGCCGATGCGCCGTCCAGGTTGCGGTAGCCCTGCTTCAGGACACTGCCCGCAAAGGACATATCGTGGGGGATATACACCTCGATGCCGCCGAAGTTGTCCACCATTTCCACCAGTGCCTGCATATCAATGGTCACATAGTAGTCGATGGGCAGCTTGTACTGGTCATAGATGACCTCCGCCAGCGCGGCAATGTCGCCGCCGTTGGAGAGGGCCACCGAGTTGATCTGATAGTTGGTAGCCGAGTAGGTCTTGCCGTTGGAAAGGGTGATTTTGCGGTTCTGGGTCGCAACAAGGCTGTTGCGGGGGATCTGCAGCATCCGCAGGGCACCGCCCTTGATATCGAACTGGCAGTACAGGATCATATCCGTCATGCCGTCGTTGCTGCCGTCCGAGGAATAGGCGCGGCCCTCCTCATAGTCGATGCCGCAGACAAGGATGTTCACCACATCGCCCTTATACTCCTCCAGCGTCTGGATCTCCTCCACCAGCGAGGTCGCGTTCTCCTCGGGCTTCAGATTATCCTCCACCTTGTTCACCATGTTCACGGCGTAGACCACCACGCCCGAGATCACGGCCAGCACCGCCAGCGTCACAGCCATCGGCAGCCACACGGGGGTCTTTTTCTTCTTTTTGCGGCGGCGGGGGGCATCAGCGGGGGCCGCGTGCCGGGGCGGCTGACTGCCGCCGTTGCCGCCGCGTCCGCCGCCCGCGCTCTGGCGGGGCGGTTCCGGCCGCTGGGGTGCGGGCTGTTCGTTCTGGAAGAAATCCGGCTGCCCGGACAGCGACACCTGATGCAGGGCTGAAGCCTCCGTGGGGCGCTGCTCCGTGGGACGGTTCAGCGAGCGGTCTGTATTGATATGACGCGGACCTTGACTCATTCGTTCGGTTCCTCCAGCTTTTTTATTCCGACAGAGACTGTCGTCATGTTCCATAGTATAACATTCTTACCCACAATCTGCAATCGGTATTCTTTTCCGGAGCAGGGTGTGTGCAGAAAAACAGGCTCACCCGGCCTTTGCAGCCCGGGCATCCACCTCTGCTTTGATCTCATCGTAGGCCGCCTTGGACATGGGGTCCAGGGGCTTCCCCTGCGAGAGCACAAAGTCGTTCGTCTGCCTGAGGGCTGCCAGCATGGCCAGATCCAGATCCTTCAGTTCCAGCTTGCGCAGCTTGTTCACCCCGGGCCAGTCCCGCTCCTTGCTGGACATATCCGCCAGATAGACGATCTTATCCAGCCTGCTCATGCCGGGCTTGCCCGCGGTGTGGCAGGCAATGGCCGAAAGCACAGCCTCATCCTCCACGCCCCACTCGGTGCGGGCCAGGATGGCGGCGCAGATGCCGTGCCACACCGGGGTGGGGCGCTCTTCCCCGCCCTCGGCCAGTTCCGGGTGGGCCCGCATGATAGCGCGCATCTCGTCCTTGCTGATCTCCTTGGCCGAGTCGTGCAGCAGGGCGGCCAGCGCGGCCTTGTCCTCATCCACGCCATACCGCTTTGCCAGCTTGACGGCCATTTTTCTCACGTTCAGGGTATGCTCGTAACGCTTGTCACTCAACCGGCCGCGCACAAGCTCCTTTGCCTGTTTCAGATTCATGGTTTCCGCTTTCCCCTCTGTCTGCCCGGTAAAGCCCCTCCCGCCGGATGACCCGGCGCACGAGGGCGGGCAGTTCATTTTCACACGCTTCCCCTGCTGCAAGGCGGGCACGCAGGTTGCTGCTGGCCATGGGCAGAGCCTCGACCTGTGCAAACAGGATGCGTGCCCCGGTGGGGTCCATCTGCTTTGCCTTGGCGTGAAGCTCCGGCGCGTCGCCGACATTCCGGCTCGTAACCACCAGCCGGGCCAGCCGCAGGATCTCCTGCCAGCGGTGCCAGCTGTCAAAGCTCAGCAGCATATCGCTGCCCATGGCCATGTACAGCTCGGCCTCCGGGTAAGTCCGGGCCAGCATTTCCAGCGTGAGCACCGTATAGTTGCGCCTGCCCAGCGCGGCCTGCTCCACCTCCCAGCCGCTGACACACAGCGCCGGGACAGCCCCCTCCGCTTCCAGTGCACGGAAGCACGCGCACATCTCCACCCGGGCGCTGCCGGGGGCGGCGGTGGACTGCTTGAAGGGGGAAAGCCCCGCAGGCATCACCACCACCCTGTCCGGGCGCACCCGGGCAGCGGCGGCGCGCAGATTGTTCAGGTGGCCGTTGTGGGGCGGGTCAAAGGTGCCGCCGTACAGCAGGAGCCTCATTTCAGCAGGTCAGCGTAGGCGCTGTCCTTCTTCTTCTGCAGATAGAGCACGAATTTGGAGCCGATGACCTGCACGCAGTCGGCACCGGTGGCCTCTGCCAGCTTGACAGAAGCTTCACGGGCGTTGTACATGCTGCTCTCCAGCACCTTGAGCTTGATCAGCTCCCGGGCATCCAGGCAGTCCTTCACGCCCTGGATCATGGTCTCGTCGATCTCACCCTTGCCCACGATGAAAACGGGGTCCATGGTGTTTGCCTTGCCGCGCAGAATGGCGCGCTGTTTGCTCGTCAACATAATTATTTCTCCTTTTATTTCAGAAATTCAGGTAATTCTTTTTCCAGCTTTGCCAGCGCCACACCGCGGTGGCTGATGGCATCCTTTTCGTCCGGGGTGAGCTGGGCATAGCTGCGTCCCTCGGTGTTGGGGCGCTTTTCCGCTTTGCCCACACCGCATTCATCGGGGATGAACAGCGGATCGTAGCCAAAACCGTAATCGCCCGCCAGGCGCGCAAAGGCCACCTTGCCCGGGCACTCGCCCCGGCAGGTCAGGTGCCGGCCGGTGGGCAGGATAAAGCAGACAGCGGCCACAAATTTTGCGCCGCGCTGTTCCGCCGGAATATCCTGCATATTCTCCAGCAGCTTGTCGTTGTTGGCCTCATCGTCGCCGTGGCGGCCGCAGTAGCGGGCGCTGTACACGCCGGGGGCACCCTCCAGCGCGTCCACGCAGAGGCCCGAATCATCGGCGATGGTGGGCAGGCCGCTGGCTTTGCAGATGGTCTCGGCCTTGATGAGGGCGTTTTCCTCAAAGGTGGTACCGGTCTCATCGGGTTCAATGGTGATGCCCAGCTCCTTCTGGCTGACCACCTCGTGGCCCTGCGCTTCCAGAATGCGCCGCAGCTCACGGAGCTTACCGGCGTTGCCGGTCGCTGCACAAATTTTCATGTTTTTCTCCTCTCTGCCCCTGTCGAACTCCTACACTTGGCTCCCCTGCCAGGGGAGCCGGACGCGCCAAAGCGCGGCCTGAGAGGTTTGATTGCAGATCCGTTCGACACTTAATGCTTCCACTGCCGGGGCAGCAGCTCTTCCACATAGCCCTCCGGGGTGAAGGGGATCAGGTCATCGATGCCCTCACCCACGCCGATGAACCGCACGGGCAGGCCCAGCCGCTGCTTGACCGCCACGACACAGCCGCCCTTGGCGGTGCCGTCCAGCTTGGTCAGGATGATGCCGGTGGCGTTTGCCGCCTTGCAGAACTCCCGGGCCTGGCTGATGGCGTTCTGGCCCGTGATGGCATCCAGCACCAGCAGGGTCTCCAGACTGGCCTCGGGGCTGGCCTTTTTGACGCTGCGGCTGATCTTGGAAAGCTCTGCCATCAGGTTTGCCTTGTTGTGCAGGCGGCCCGCCGTATCCGCAATGACCAGATCATAGCCGCGTGCGGTGGCCGACTTGACCGTGTCAAAAATGACAGCGGCGGGGTCTGCGCCCTCGCCCGCCTTGACAAGGGGCACACCCGCCCGGTCGGCCCAGATCTCCAGCTGCTCGCTGGCGGCGGCACGGAAGGTATCGCCTGCGGCCAGCATGACCTTTTTACCCTGACGGGTATAGAAATCGGCCAGCTTGGCAATGCTGGTGGTCTTGCCCACGCCGTTCACGCCGATGACCAGAATGACGGCAGGCGTGCCGCTCAGGTCCATCTCAACTTCGGGGCGCATCTCATCGGCAATGAGGTCGCGCAGTTCATCGCTGGCCTGCTCCCCGGTTTTCAGGCCCTTCTCGTTCACCCGGTCCCGCAGCTTGTCCACCAGTTTGATGGCCACTTCACCGCCCACATCGGCCAGAATGAGCTGCTCTTCCAGCTCATCGTAAAGATCATCATCGATCTTGCTGCCGGTGAGGGTATTCATAATGTTGCCCCAGAAGCCCGTGCGGGTCTTTTCGAGGCCGTCCTTCATCTTATCTTTTTCTTTTTTGCCAAATCCAAAGAGGCCCATTGGTTCTCTCCTTTGTTTTGCTGTTTCTATCCGTGATGGCAAAACCCGCCATTTCACGATTTGCGCTCAGTGCTGCCCGGTATGCCAAGGGCTCCCCTACTAGGGGAGCTGGCGAGCGAAGCGAGACTGAGAGGTTTAATCTATTATACCTACGAAACCAGCGTCGCGTCAACCTGTTCCAGATCCAGCTTGAGCAATTTCGACACGCCGTCCTCCTGCATGGTCACACCGTACAGGACATTGGCGGCCTCCATGGTGCCGCGGCGGTGAGTGATGACGATGAACTGGGTCTTGTCGCTCACCCGGCGCAGATACTGTGCAAAGCGGCTGACATTGGCATCATCCAGGGCGGCTTCGATCTCGTCCAGGATACAGAACGGTGCCGGGTTGACGGCCAGGATCGCAAAATAGATGCTGATGGCCACCAGCGCCTGTTCGCCGCCGGAAAGGGCTTCCAGATTCTTGATGACTTTGCCCGGCGGTGCCACCTGAATGCCGATGCCGCAGGAAAGCACATCGCTTTCATCCTCCAGCACAAGGCTGGCTTCGCCGCCGCCAAACAGCTCGGCAAAGATGCGTCCGAAATTTTCGTTGATGGCCCGGAAGCTGTCGGTGAAGATCTCCTTCATCTGGCCGGACAGGCTGGCGATCATCCGCGTCAGCTCGTTCCTGCTGCCCTCCACATCGGCCACCTGAGCGCTCAGGGCATCGTACCGCTCCCTGACCTCCTGATATTCTTCAATGGCGCTGACGTTCACATTGCCCAGCGCCCGGATCTGATTGCGCAGATCGGCCACCTGCGCCCGCAGGGCGGGCAGGCTGTCGAACTCCACGCATAGCTCCTCAGCCTGGCTCACCGTCAGCTGGTATTCATCCCAGAGCTTGGCGGCGGTGGCATCGTATTCGCTCTCAGCGGCTGCTTTCCGCTCGGCCAGGCGGGCCATCTCCCGGCCCATCTCCTCGCGGCTGTCGGCAGCAGTGCGGGCCCGGGCCAGTGCCTCGGTCTCGGCCTGCTGGCGGGAAAGCCGCTGTTCGGTGGCCTTCCGGATCTCGGCTTCCTTCGCTTCGATCTCCGCCCGGCTGTCGGTCCTGGCCTTACGGATGGCCTCGATCTCGGCCCGGCAGGCATCACTGCGGGCGGCAAGAGCGGCAAGGCTCTCTTCCAGAGAGGTCCGGCGGCTCTCGGCATCCCGGGTGCGCTGTTCCAGCGCTTCGATCTGCGCTTGCGCCAGCTCGGCATCCTTCTGGCGGCTCACCTGTTCCAGCCGCTTGGCGCTCACCTGCTCGGCCAGCGCCCGCTGCCGGGTCAGAAACGCATCGTCTCCCTCGGCAATGCGGTTCAGCTCGCCCGATTTTGCTTCGATCTCCCCGGCCAGCGCAGCTTCCTGTGCTTCGGCCTGCGCGGCCTTTTCCCGGCTGTCAGCCAGCTGGGCGTTCAGGGTGTCGATCTCCTTCTGCCGCGCGGCAAGGGCCGTCTCGGCCTGCTCCATGGCGGCTTCCAGCCGCTTGCGCTCTGCTTCGGCCCGCACACGGTCGTTGGCGGCAGTGATCTGCTCACTGCTGGCGGCGGTCAGCTCTGCGTTCAGAGCATCTGCCTGCTGTTTGCACTGGTCGGTCTTTTCCTGAGCGGCAAGGCATTCCTTCTGCAATTTCGCAGCCTTGACCCGCAGCTCCTCCAGCTCCTGCTTGCGGGTGAACAAACCCGCGCTGCGCTGGACACTGCCGCCGGTAAAGCTGCCGCCCGCATTGACCACCTGACCATCCAGCGTGACGACCTTGCTGCGGAAGCCGTTGTCCCGGGCCACGCGGGAGGCCTCGTTGATATCATCCACCACGATGATGCGGCCCAGCAGATTGGACACGATGTCACTGTACCGTGCATCGGCCTGGACCAGACTGCTTGCCAGCCTTGCCGAGCCGGACAGTTTTCCCCGGAACACACCGGGCTGGACTGTGTCCAGCGGCAGGAAGGTGGCGCGGCCCGCGTTCTCGCTCCGCAGCAGGGCGATGCCTGCCTTGGCAGCGGCTTCGTTCTCCACCACGATGTTCTGCAGGGCACCGCCAAGCGCTGTCTCAATGGCGACCTCCCGGCCCGGCTCCACCCGCAGGATGGAGGACACCGGCCCGATGATGCCCCGCAGCCGCCGGGCGGATGCCGCCCGCATCACGGTCTTGACGGAGTTCTGGTAGCCTTCCATGTTCTTTTCCAGCTCCCGCAGCACGGAAAGCCGCTGACGGGCGGCATCCAGCTCCCGGTTCAGCTGCTGTTCGGCACGGTCGGCTTCCTCCAGTGCGGCGCGGCGGCTCTTCAGCTTGAGTTCCAGACCGGCCCGGATATTTTTGAGCTGCTGCTCATTCTCGGCCAGCGTGGTGAGGTACCGCACGGTATCCTCCAGATCCTGCTTTGCGTCGTCCCGCTGGACAGCCAGCACCTCGGCGGCTTCTTCCAACGCAGGCAGACGGCTCAGGGCCGTCTCAGCAGCAGCCTCGGCGGCGGCCTGAGCCACCTGCGCTTCGGTGTGCCGGGCCGTCAGGGCCGCCACCTCGCCCCGCAGGGTATCCCGGCGGGCACCGCTCTGGTCGTTTTCCCGGGTCAGGCGCACCAGCTCATCGTTCAGGGCATCCAGCTCTGCGGCCAGTTTCCGGCCCGCCAGCTCCATGCTCTTTGCCACGGCGCGGTGGCGTTCCAGCGCGGCGGCGGCCTCGGTGCTGTCCTGCTGCCCGGCGGCGATCTCTGCCCGCAGGTCTGCGGCGCTTTCCTCGTTGCGGGCAATGTCGTTTTCCAGCACGGCGATCCGGCTCTCGCTGCCGCTGATCTGCTCGGTGATGCTGCGGATATCCCCATTCAGGCGCTCGACCGCAATGGTCAGCTGTTGTGCCTGCATCCGGATCTCCTCAGCCTCGCTCTCGGCGGCTTTGGTCTGGCGGTCGAACCGCTCATAATCAGCCTGAGCTGTCTCGTAATCCCGCACCTGACGGCGCACGGCTTCCTTGGCCCGGTGCACGCCGTCCGTCCACAGGGTCACCTCCAGCGTTTTGCGCCGGGCGCTCAGTTCCAGAAACTTCCGGGCCTTTTCGCTCTCTTTTTCCAGCGGGCCCACCCGGGCCTCCAGCTCGCTCAGGATATCCCGCAGGCGTTCCAGATTTTCGGCGGCGGCGGCAAGGCGGCGCTCGGCCTCGTTTTTGCGGTAGCGGTATTTGGCAATGCCGCAGGCTTCCTCAAAGATTTCCCGGCGCTCGCTGCTCTTGGCCGCCACGATCTCGGCAATGCGGCCCTGCCCGATGACCGAGTAGCCATCGCGGCCGATGCCGGTATCCAGCAGCAGTTCATACACATCTTTCAGGCGGCAGATCTGCCCGTTGATGCTGTACTCGCTCTCGCCGGAGCGGTAATACCTGCGGCCGATGGTCACCTCGTCCGCTTCCACATCCAGCGCGTGGCTGCTGTTGTCCAGCGTCAGGCGCACCTGCGCAAAGCCCATGGCCCCCCGCCGCCGGGTGCCGCCAAAGATGACATCCTCCATCTTTCCGGCGGCGCGCAGCTGGCGGGCGCTGGTCTCTCCCAGCACCCAGCGCACGGCATCGGACAGGTTCGACTTGCCCGAACCGTTGGGGCCTACCACGCCGGTCACGCCTTCGTCAAAGGTGATCTTGACCTTATCGGGGAAGCTCTTGAAGCCCTGGATCTCCAGTTCCTTGAATACCATTTACTTTTCCTTTATCACGCCCAGGAGCTTGAGGGCTTCGCGGGCGGCGTGCTGTTCGGCCATCTTCTTGCTGCGGCCCTCGCCCCGGGCGACCTTATCGGAGTTGAAGCGGACAGCCACCACGAAATGCTTGTCGTGGTCGGGGCCGGATTCCTGCTCCACCACATAGCTCAGCCGCTCCTCGGGGTTCTGCTGGACGATCTCCTGCAGGCGGGTCTTGTAATCGGCCTCAGCGTGTTTGCCCTCGGTGATGAAGGGCAGGATGAAGCTCTTTGCCACCTCCATGCCGCCGTCCAGATACAGGGCGGCGATGACGGCCTCAAAGGCATCGGACACCACGCTGGGGCGGGTGCGGCCGCCGCAGCGTTCCTCGCCACGGCCCAGGCGCAGATACTCGCCCAGATTGATCTCCTGCGCAAACTGGAACAATGCGCCCTCGCTGACCAGGCTGGAACGGATGCGGGTCAGGTCGCCCTCGGGCCGGTCGGCGTAGGCGTGGAACAGATAATCTGCCGAGACGATCTGCAGCACGCTGTCGCCCAGAAATTCCAGCCGCTCGTTGTGCTGCACCGGTGTGCGGCTCTCGTTGGCGTAGCTGGTGTGGGTGAGCGCCGTCTCCAGCAGCTTCGGATTCTTGAACTTGTAACCAATAATTGTTTCCAACTGATGGCTCATGGATTTCTTACTCCCTTTATGTCAAAAATCGTTCTTTCTTGGCTCCCCTGCCAGGGGAGCTGGCCGATGTCAGTCGGCCTGAGAGGTTGTCAGCTCATCCAGCGCGCTCTGCATGGTGCCGCACAGGTCGTTCTCCACGCAGATCTTGGCCTGCCGGATGGCGTTCTTGATGCCCTTGGCCTTGGAGGAGCCGTGGGCCTTGATGACCGGCTGCTTTGCGCCCAGGAAGGGTGCGCCGCCGTACTCCTCGCTGTCCATCTGGTGCTTGAGGCTTCCCACGCCGCTCTTGAGCAGCAGGTAGGCGATCTTGCCGCCGAGGTTTGCCAGGAACATCTCCTTGAGCATCCCCAGCAGCATCTTGGCCACGCCCTCGGTCAGCTTGAGGATGACATTGCCGGTAAAGCCGTCGCAGACCACCACATCCACATCACCGTTGGGCACGTCACGAGGCTCGATGTTGCCCACGAACTGGATGCCCGGTGTTGCCTTGAGCAGCTGGTGGGCTTCCCGGAGCATCGGGGTGCCCTTGCTCTCCTCGGCACCGTTGTTTGCCAGCGCCACGGTGGGGGCGGTGCGGCCCTCCACCTTGTTGACATAGCAGCTGCCCATCACGGCAAAGGCAGCCAGCATCTCGGGGCGGCACTCCACGTTCGCGCCGCAGTCCAGCAGCAGATAGGCCTTGTTTTTGGCCGGCACCATGGTGGCCAGGGCCGGGCGCTTTACGCCCTTGAGGGTGCGCACGATGAGGCTTGCGCCCACATGGAGCGCGCCGGTGCTTCCGGCAGAGACAAAGGCATCGCCCTTTCCCTCCTTCAGCAGGTTCAGGCCCACCACGATGGAGGAATCCTTCTTGCTGCGGATGGCCCTTGCAGGCTCATCGCACATCTCAATGGTCTCGGTGCAGTTGACCAGCTCGATGCCGTCCAGCGGGATATTGTGCTCGGCAGCCGTCTTGCGCACCAGCTCCTCGCTGCCCACGCCGATGACCTGCACACCGTATTCCTTCACAGCCTGTGCGGTGCCTTCCAGCACAGCCAGCGGGGCGTTGTCGCCGCCCATCATATCAACGATAATTTTCATAAACATCGTCCTTTCTCGGTCAGCATCCTCACCCTCTCAGGCCGCTTCGCGTCCAGCTCCCCCGAGGGGGGAGCTTTTGACAAAACCCTAAACTTTGCAAGAAATGTCAAGACCTCCCACTTTGGGGGAGGTGGCATTGCGAAGCAATGACGGAGAGGGCAAGCCCGCTTCCCGTTTAGAATCCAGTTGCATTCAGCCACTGTTGGAAGCTGGCCACGGCACGCTCGGCCACGGCCATGTAACGCAGGCGCTTGTCACGGGGGCGGCTCTCGGCCGGCAGCGGGGGCAGGATGCCCATATTCGCGCCCATGGGCTGGAAATGTTTGTTCTCGGTGGTCAGATACTGGATCAGCGCGCCGCACATGGTATCCACCGGCGGCGGGGGCAGCTGCCTGCCCTCCAGCCGGGCGTAGATGCTCCGGGCTGCCAGCAGACCGCAGGCGGCGCTCTCCATATAGCCCTCAAAGCCGGTGATCTGGCCCGCAAAGAACACATTGGGGTGCTCCTTCAGGAACAGGCCCGCGTCCAGCACACGGGGCGCATCCAGGAAGGTGTTGCGGTGCATGACACCGTACCGCACGAACTCGGCATTTTCCAGGCCCGGGATCATGCTGAACACCCGCTTCTGCTCGCCCCACTTGAGGTTGGTCTGGAAGCCCACGATATTATAGAGGGTGCGCTCCTTATTTTCGGCGCGGAGCTGGACATTGGCCCAGGGGCGGTGGCCGGTGTTGGGGTCCACCAGACCCACCGGGCGCAGGGGGCCGAAGCGCATGGTATCAGCACCCCGGGCGGCCATGATCTCAATGGGCATACAGCCCTCGTAGACCGTGACAGTATCCGCTTTTTTGCCGTGGGCATCGGGGTCGGGCTGTGCGCCCTGCTCCGCACCGGCATCGAAGGCATGGAGCGGGGCACGCTCTGCCGAAGCCAGCGCGGCGTGGAAAGCCTCATACTCTGCCTTATTGAAGGGGCAGTTCAGGTAATCGGCCTCGCCCCGGTCGTACCGGGAAGCGGCGAACACCTTGTTGTAATCCAGGCTCTCGGCCGTGACGATGGGAGCTACGGCATCATAGAAATGGAGCCGCTCATCGCCGGTCAGGCGGCCGATCTCGTCGGCCAGCGCACCATCGGTCAGGGGGCCGGTGGCCACCAGAATGGGCGCACTCTCATCGATGTGCTCCACCTGCTCCCGCACCACAGTGATGTTGGGGCACTCCTCCACCCGCCGGGTCACGGCGGCGCTGAATGCATCCCGGTCCACGGCCAATGCGCCGCCCGCGGCCACACGGGCCTCCTCGGCGGCTTCCAGCAGCTGGCTGCCCATCCGGCGCATCTCCTCTTTCAGCAGGCCGGAAGCAGAATCCAAACGCTCGGCCTTCAGGCTGTTGGAGCAGATCAGCTCTGCAAAGCCCGCACTCTTGTGAGCCGGGGAAAAGTGGGTGGGCTTCTGCTCGTAGAGCGTTACCTGAACGCCCTTGCCTGCCAGCCACAGTGCTGCCTCGCAGCCTGCCAGACCGGCACCCAGTACAGTTACTTTGTAACTCATAATTTCATCCTTCAGCATCCTCGCCCTCTCAGGCCGCTTTGCGTCCAGCTCCCCCAAAGGGGGAGCCTGTGCAGCATCCCGGTCAGCAGCAGCTGCCCGTTTGCCGCCATTGCCTCTCCCTTTGGGAGAGGTGGCATCGCGCAGGCGATGCCGGAGAGGGCGAGACAGTTTATCGGTTTGATCAATCCTTCTTCGGCACCGGCATCTCAAAGCCGCAGCCCTCTTTTGCGCAGTAGAGCTTGGAGCCCTTGCGGAACAGGGTGGAGCCGCACTTTTCGCACTTGGTGGGCACCGGGGTATCCCAGGTCATAAAGTCGCAGTCGGGGTAGCGCTCGCAGCCGTAGTAGATGCGGCCCTTGGCGCTCTTGCGCTCCAGCATCCGGCCCTTGCCGCACTTGGGGCAGATACCGCCGGTGTCCTTGACCAGACGCTTGGTGCCCCGGCACTCGGGGAAGCCGGAGCAGGCCAGGAACTTGCCGTACTTGCCCACCTTGATGACCATGGGGCGGCCGCAGAGGTCGCAGACCTCGCTGGAAGGTTCGTCCGGCACCTTGACTTTCTTGCCCTCCATGTTCTTTTCGGCCTGTTCCAGGCTGGCGGCAAAGCCCTGATAGAAATCATCCACGGTCTTGTGCCAATCGGCCTTGCCGCTCTCGATCTTATCCAGGTTCTTCTCCATCTCAGCCGAGAAGTCCACGTCCACGATATGGGGGAACTGCTCCAGCATCAGGCCGTCCACGGCGCGGCCCAGCAGGGTGGGCTTGAGCTTTTTCTGCTCCCGCTCCACATAGCCGCGGTCGATGATGGTGGTGATGATGGGCGCATAGGTCGAGGGACGGCCAATGCCATTTTCCTCCAGCGCCTTGATCAGGGTCGCTTCGGTGTAGCGGGCGGGGGGCTGGGTGAATTTCTGCTCACTCTTCAGCTCCTTGAGCTTGAGCAGCTGGCCCTGTTCCAGCGGGGGCAGGCTGGTCTCCTTCTTTTCCTTTTCATCGGTGGCTTCCTCGTACAGCACGGTAAAACCATCAAAGGTCACGGTGTAGCCGCTGGCCTTGAAGCGGTAGTCCCCCGCATACACGGTCACGCTCACGGTATCCTGCTGGCAGTCTGCCATCTGGCTGGCCATAAAGCGGCTCCAGATCATCCGGTAGAGCTTGGCGGTATCGCCGCTGATGCTCTTGTCCACCTCGTCAGGGGTCAGGCCCGGCACCGAGGGACGGATGGCTTCGTGGGCATCCTGCGCGGCGGTCGCGCTTTTGGTCTTCCAGGTGCGCTTGTAGGGGCAGATATACTGTTCGCCGTAAGCGTCCGCAATATACTCCTTTGCAGCGGCGACCGCCTCATCGGAAATGCGCAGGCTGTCGGTACGCATATAGGTGATCAGACCCATGGTGCCGTGGCCCGCAATGTCTACGCCTTCGTACAGGGTCTGGGCGGCACGCATGGTACGGGTAGCCGTAAAGCCCAGACGGCGGGAGGCCTCCTGCTGCAGGGTACTGGTGATAAAGGCCGGGGTGGGCTGCTTGGCTCGCTTGCCTTTTTTCAGTTCGCCCACGGTATACTCGGCACCCTCCAGACCCTTTTCAATGGCACGGGCCTCTGCCTCGTTTTTGGGCAGCAGCTTTTTGCCGGTGCTGTCGGAGGCCAGGCGGGCGGTAAAGCTCTTGTGGCCGGTGCCCAGCGTGGCATCCACGTTCCAGTATTCCTCGGGCTTGAAGTTCTCGATCTCCTTCTCGCGGTCATCGATCAGCCGCACCGCCACGCTCTGGACACGGCCCGCCGACAGGCCCCGGCGCACCTTCCGCCACAGGAAGGGGCTGAGCTTATAGCCCACCAGACGGTCGAGGATGCGGCGGGCCTGCTGGGCGTTGAACAGATCCTCATCGATGGCACGGGGATTGGCCATGCCCTTCTGCACGCCCTTTTTGGTGATCTCGTCAAAGGTCACGCGGTTGGGCTCGTGGGGGTCCAGCCCCAGGATATTGGCCAGATGCCAGCTGATGGCTTCGCCCTCACGGTCCGGGTCGGTTGCCAGCAGAACGCCGTCGGCCTGCTTGGCTTTTGCCTTGAGCTCCTTGATGAGCTTGGATTTATCCTTGATATTGATGTACTGGGGGGCGTAGTCATGTTCCACGTCGATGCCCAGCTGGGACTTAGGCAGGTCCCGGATGTGGCCCATGCTGGCCGTGACCTCGTAATCCTTGCCCAGATATTTGCCAATGGTCTTCGCCTTTGCCGGCGACTCCACGATTACCAGTTTTGCCATGGTTCTCTTCTCCTACTATCTATATGAAACCCTCTCAGTCTCGCTTCGCTCGCCAGCACCGGGTTGCGGTTCCCAGCATCCGCTTCGTGCCTTGGGCGGCACTCGCGTCTTGCTGGCCGCTGCCCCAACAACTTCTCCCTGTTTCGGCCGCAGGCCGCGGTCGTCGTCGTTGCTCCCAGAGGGAGAACCAACGCATATCCCAGGCTTAGCAACAGCTATCCGTGAGCCACAATTGCCTCTCCCTTCGGGAGAGATGGCAACGCGCCAGCGTTGACGGAGAGGGTCATATCTTCAATTTAAATTGCGCAGTTCAGCGCAGAATATACCGCTTGCCGGGCAGGCAGGTCACACGGCCCGCCAGCTCCAGCTTCATCAGGGTGCCCAGCAGCAGGCCGGTGGGCAGGCCGCTTGCCGCGCCCAGCTCCTCCACGCCCTTTGCCTTGGGGCCGATACAGGCCAGCACCCTGCGCTCGGTCTCGCTCATGGGGTCAGGCGCAGAGCGCACCGCCGCCGGAGCCACCGCACCCCGCAGGCCCAGCACTCCGAACAGGTCGCCGGGTTTGCAGACGGCTTTGGCCCGGCCCTCCCGCAGCAGGGCGTTGGTGCCCGCCGAGTTGGGCGAGTAGATGCTGCCCGGCACCACGAACACCGGCTTGCCATACCGCTCGGCATGGTTGACTGTGGACATGGTGCCGCTCTTTTCCTGCGCTTCCACCACCACCAGCGCCGAGGACAGCGCCGCAATGAGCCGGTTGCGCTGCAAAAAGCCATTGGGGCCAACGGGGCCGCTCTCGGGCGGGTACTCACTGATCACGCAGCCTTTTTGCTCGATCTTTTTCCGCAGCTCCCGGTTGGAGGCCGGGTAGGTGCGGTCAATGGGCACGCCCAGCACCCCGATGGTGGGGCAGTTTTCCTTCACTGCGGCCCGGTGCCCGGCGCTGTCCAGCCCATCGGCCAGACCGCTGACGATGATGGCCCCGTTTTTGGCCAGACCGCTGCCCAGGTCTGCCGCCGCCTGCAGGCCGTACTCGGTGGGCCTGCGGCTGCCCACCATCCCCACAGCCCCCGGCTCATTGAGCCAGAGGGGGTCGCCGGTGCAGTAGAGCACCAGCGGCATATCGGGAATGCGGGAAAACGCCAGCGGGTAATCCGGGTCGTCATAAGTCAGGATGCGGATATTCCGCGCCGCACACCGCCGTGCAAAGGCCCGGTAATGCGCTGGGGTGTTGTCGGGCAGGTTGGCCCGGGCAAAGGCCGGGCTGCCCACCGCTTTGCGGAACGCATCGGAATCCCGGTTCTCCCAGGCCTCCTGCGCCCCGCCAAACACATCCAGCACCCGGCCTGCATGGCTGCTGCCCGCCCCCAGCGTGTTTGCCAGCCAGAGCCAGCAGAGCAGCGGGTCGGGGGCCGGTTCGGGCGGGAAAAGACTGGTCTGGCCGAAGCCGGGCCCGGTCACAGGCTCTCCTCCCGGAAATGCCACAGCAGGATGCTGCCCGCAATGCCGGCGTTCAGGCTTTCCACCCGGTCGGTCATGGGGATGCGCACAGTGCCGCTGCAGGCGGCAATGGTCTCTTCCGTCAGGCCCTGGCCCTCACTGCCGATGACTACGCAGACACCGCCCGGGTAGCCGGGCCGGGCCGCGCTCAGGGGCTGGCTCTGGTAGAGTGCCGCCGCAAGGCAGGTGATGTTCTTTGCCCGCAGGGCAGCAATGGCGGCAGGCATTGTCCCCACCTCCATCACCGGCACCCGCACGGCGGCCCCCATGGAGGCCCGCAGGGTCTTGGGGGCAAACACGCTGGCACAGCCATCGCTCAGCAGCACGCCGTCAAAGCCGAACGCAGCGGCAGAGCGCAGCAGCGTGCCCACGTTGCCGGGGTCCTGCACCCGCTCAAGCGCCAGATACCGCCCGCCGGTCTTTGCCTCGTCCAGCGTGTGCACCGGGGTGCGGAAGATGCCGAACACGCCCTGATGGGTGCCTACATCGGCCAGCTTATCGGCCACATGGTCCTCCACCAGATAGTGCTCCCCGGGCAGCCCGGCCAGCTCCGGGCACTTTTCCAGCGCTGCCTCGGTGCAGAACAGGGTCTCCAGCGCCGCGCCGCGGCAGAGCTCCGGGCAGAGCTTGCG
Organism: Faecalibacterium sp. Marseille-Q4137; assembly: GCF_017377535.1. NCBI lineage: Bacteria > Bacillati > Bacillota > Clostridia > Eubacteriales > Oscillospiraceae > Faecalibacterium > Faecalibacterium sp. Marseille-Q4137. The sequence goes on along the minus strand of NZ_JAFREK010000003.1, from coordinate 27,648 downwards.
GCCCTCGGCCAGAAATTTCCCCTCACTGCGCCGGAACGCCCCGCTGGAAGCAAGGCGGCAGGCATATTTGATCTTTGCGTTTTCCCGGCTGGTGATCTTTTCCATGCGGTCCTCCAGAAGATACTAAAATATACAAAAAGGACGCCCGCGTATTTTACTACGCGCGGGCGTCTTTCAGGTCTTTATCAGGCGTTCTTCACGGTCTCGACCAGAGCAGCAAAGCTCTGAGGATCGTTGATGGCCATCTCGCTCAGCATCTTGCGGTTCAGCTCGATGCCTGCCTTCTTCAGGCCAGCCATGAAGGTGGAGTAGTTCATGCCCAGGGGACGAACTGCATTGTTGATGCGGCAGATCCACAGGTTGCGGAACTGGCGCTTCTTCATGCGGCGGCCAGCCAGAGCGTAGTTGCCGCTCTTCATGACCTGCTGCTTGGCCATCTTAAAGTGCTTGCTCTTGCAGCCATAGAAGCCCTTAGCCAGCTTCAGCATCTTCTTACGACGTTTGTGAGTCATGGTTGCGCCCTTGATACGTGCCATTTTTTATATCTCCTTTAGTTATCTCTTAGAATGTCTTTGCCTGCGGCTCGCACTTAGGCGTAGGGCAGCATGCTCTTGATGGTAGCGGCGTTGGTCTTGTCAACGTAGTTGGGCTGACGGTAGCCACGGGTCAGCTTGGTGGTCTTCTTGGTCAGGATGTGGCTGCGGAATGCGTGGCCGCGCTTGATCTTGCCGTTCTTGGTCAGCTTAAAGCGCTTCTTAGCGCCGGAATGCGTCTTCAGTTTCATCTTAGCCATTTTAGTTTCCTCCTAAAATTAGTCCTTATTGGGTTTCGGGATCAGCAGAATGGACATCGTGCGGCCCTCGAGCACCGGCGGCTTATCCATGCTTGCCTGGGGCAGAGCCTCGGCAAAGCGTTTCAGCACGTCAGCACCCAGAGCACTGTGCGCCATCTCACGGCCGCGGAAGCGGATCGAAGCCTTCACCTTGTGACCAGCGGCCAGGAACTTGGCGGTCTGGTTCAGCTTGGTGTTGAAGTCGTTGGTGTCAATATTGAGCGAAAGGCGGGTCTCCTTGACCTCGACCACTTTCTGGTTCTTCTTGGCTTCCTTCTCCTTCTTCTGCTGTTCAAAACGGTATTTGCCGTAATCCAGCACCTTGCACACAGGCGGGGTAGCCTGCGGTGCGATCTTGACCAGATCGAGCCCGGCTTCTTCTGCAGCGCGCATGGCCACCTGAATGGACACAACGCCCTTCTGCTCGCCATCGGCACCGATCAGGCGAACTTCACGATCACGGATCTGACCGTTGATCTCCAGTTCCTTCGACTTTCCAGCGGTAGCGATAATGAATGCACCTCCAAACAATAATCCATAGTGTTGCAATATTTGGCATAGAAAACGCGGCCGCCCATTTGCAGGACAGCCGCGCGAAATTTCACACAAAAGCGCAGTTCGTTCAAAGAATCGAACCGTGTTTGGGTATAGCCCGGGGATTCCGACCCCACAAGGCGAGCGCGGCACAGGCCGTAGCTGCTTTCTTTACCGGAACAGTTTACCACACCCACAAAGCCCTGTCAAGCACTTTTACGCGATTTTGCAATAAAATATTCGTACAGAGCATTACTTGACCTCGATCAGCTTCCCCAGTTCCAGCGAGTAGATGCCCTTATAGGTCACCGGTTTCGGGGCAAAGCGCTTGCTGATGGCAAGGGCATAGAGGTCAAGCTGGGCGCGATAGGCGGCAAGGAAGTCCGCTTCGGATTTTCGGCGGTCCGTCTTGTAATCCAGCAGCTCCAGGTGGTCCGGGAACACCAGCACCAGATCAGCGATGCCCTGCACCAGCACCTTTGCCTGTGCCACAGCAGCGCTGTCGGCGGGGGCAGTGCCCTGAGCGGCCAGCACCTCGGCGGCAGGCAGGGCCGTGATAAAGTCCAGCTCCCGCAGCACCTCATCTGCGGCACAGATGCGCGCAAAGGCTTCGCTCTCCACAAAGCGGCGGATGCGCTTTGCATCCAGCTTCTCCGCAATTTCGGACGCGGTGAGCTTTGCTTCCACCTGCCGGTCACGCTCGGCGGGGATCGCCATTTCCAGCGTGCCCGCCTGCTTTGCCGCCGCAAGGGCCGCAAAATCGGCGTGCTCCAGGAAGGCGTGGAGGGCCGTGCCCATCTCGGCGGCGGTCAGGCCGTCCTTTGCCAGAAAGCCCGGTCGCTCCAGCGTGGTCTGCTCTGCCTTGTGGACGATGCCGGTCACGCTGACCTTGGCGGGCACTTGGGCCAGCTCCGCCGCCGGGTACTGCCAGGCAAAGCCCTGCCGCAGTGCCTCGGTCAGAGCCGGGTCTGCCTGGGTCAGCGGCCTTTCCTCCAGTTCCGGGTCGGGCGGCTCCACGCCCTCGGGCAGTGCCTGCTGCACTGTCAGGGTGATGGTGCTCCCGGTATCCGCAAAGGGCAGTTCCAGATCCTCGGCCAGCCGGCGCAGCGGGCCGCCGTTGGGGTGGACGAGCAGGGCCGCGCGGAGCCAGTCGGCAAAGCTGTTCGCCTGCCGGCAGAGCGTCTGCCCCGCCCCTGCTTCAAGGAAGGCCGCCGCTCTGGTAAAGGGGTTGGAGGTCTTCCCGATGCCCAGCGGCACGGTCAGGATGAGCTTATCCTGTGCGCGGGTCAGCGCCACATAGAGCAGGCGCATCTGCTCACTGCGCATCTCGGCGGCGTGGACATTGGAAAGCGCCGTGTAGGCCGCTGTCTTGTATGCACCCTCGCCCTCCTCGGGGCGCAGGCGCAGGCCCGCCCCATACATCCGATGCAGGAGCACCGGCTGGCGGGTATCGGCGGCATTGAAGCGCCGGGCCGTGTCGGCCACGAACACCACCGGGAACTGCAGGCCCTTGGAGCGGTGGATGGTCATCACGGTCACACAGCCGGGGCGGGAGCCGCCGGGCACGATATCCTGCCCCGTGGAGCCTGCCAGCGCCGCAGCGTCAATGGCCCGCACCAGCGCCGAGATGCCGCCGGAACCGGCCCCGGCGCAGAAGGAAGCAAACCGCCGGGCATCCTCCCGGCGGCGGGCACCGTTTTCCATCACGCCCAGTGCGGCAAGGTAGCCGGTGGAAGCAAAGATCTCCTCCAGCAGCTGTTCTGCCGGGGCACTGCGGGCCATCCGTCGCAGTTCGGTCAGCCGGGCATAGAACGCCCGGACTTTTCCAGTAAAAGGGGTGTCCTCCCCGCTGTTCACGGTGAGCAGCAGCGCGCCGTAGAGGCTGATGCGCTGGGGGGCGTTTTCCCCCTGCTGCTTCTGGATCTCTTCGGCTCTGGCCCGCAGGCGGACAAGGTCGTCATCGGTGAAACCGAACAGCGGGCCCAGCATGGCGGCGGCAAGATAGATATCCTGCGCCGGGTTGTCAATGACCTTCAGCAGGGCGATGAGGGGCCGGATGTGGGGGGCATCCAGCAGGTTTTCGCGGGCATCCGCATACACCGGGATCCCCCGGGCGGTCAACGCTTCCACATAGGCCGGAAAATCAATGCGCGCCGCCAGCAGGATGCAGCAGTCCTCGTACTGCACCGGGCGGGTGGCACTGCCGTCCCGCACCGGCTCACCGCTCTGCACCATCTCCTCGATGCGCCGGGCGATCCAGCCCGCGTCCGTTTCGGCGGTGTCATCGGGCAGGAAATGCGCCTCCACGCTGCCCGTGTATTCCCCGGGTGCCCCGCAGACCAGCCGCTGGCCGTCGCCGTAGGCCGTGTCGCCGAGTTCCGGGGACATGAGCCGCTCAAACAGGAAATTGATCCCTTCCACCACCTGCGGAGCCGAGCGGAAGTTGGCATCCAGCGCCAGCATGGCATCGGTGCCGGGGGCTCCCTCTGCCGGGCGGGGCCGCGCTGCGCTGCCGGGCAGGGCGGACCAGCTGTCCAGTTTTTCCCGGAAGATGCTGGGGTCTGCCTGCCGGAAGCGGTAGATGCTCTGCTTCAGATCTCCCACCAGAAAGAGGTCGTCCCCCGCCGGGGATGCAAGGCACCGGTACAAGGCATCCTGCAGGGCGTTGGTGTCCTGATATTCATCCACCATCACGGCGGCGTAGTTCTGCCGGATGACCCCGCACAGCGCGGTGGGGGTGCCGTCCGGGTCACGGAGCAGACGGAGGGCCTGATGCTCAAAGTCACTGAACTCCAGCAGCTTCCGGTCCCGCTTTTTGGCCGAGAACCGGGCATCAAAATCCCGCACCGCCGCAAACAGCGCCCGCAGGCGGGGCTCTGCGGCCCTGCGGTCTGCCTCAGCCTCCTCCTCACTGCAGGGGATCAGCTCAAGGATCTGCGCAAACAGGGCCGCGCCCTCATCGGCTCGGGTGCGGATGACTTTTTTGTGTTCGCCGTTCAGCCGCTTTTTCATTCCTTTCAGGCCGGGCAGCTCCTCCATGCCCAGCACATAGGGGGTCAGCAGATCGTAAAGCGGAGTCCACTCCCCCGCCACAGCCAGCTGTTCCACCCTGCCCAGCAGGGCGGCAGCCTTGTCCAGCCGTTCCTGTGCATCGGTATATTTTTCCAGCACGGCACTCTTTGCCTTTTCCCGGGCAGAGGGCGTTTTCTTTTCCTCGGCATCGGCCAGCTCCTGCTCCCGGTCGCCCGGGCAGTCAGCCAGCGCAGCGCGGAACAGCTCCCCTGCCGCCCGGGCACTGCGGGCGGCTTCGGCCAGCAGCAGATCATGCCAGCAGGTGGCGGCAAAACCATTTTCCTCCTGCCACGGAGCCAGAAATTCGTCCAGCTTTTTGTCGTAATCGGGCAGGGCGCGCAGGAAATCGTAGACATGCAGGATCGTCTCGCCCGCCGCACGGTCGGTGCGGCCCTTGCCGTAGAGGTCGGCAAAGGCGCAGAAATCCGGGTCGCGGTAGGCATTTTCCAGCGTCTCGCTCAGGGCAGAGGCCCGCAGGAGCTCCACACTGCCGGGGTCTGCGGGGGAAAAATCCGGCGGGATATCCAGCGCCTGAAAGTGCTTGCGCAGCAGGTCCAGACAGAAGGCATCGATGGTGCAGATGGGCGCGCGCTGCAGCAGCATCCGCTGGCGGCGCAGCGCGCCATTGCCGGGTTCCGCCTGGCTGCGCTTCAGAAGCGCCTGCCCGATGCGGGCCCGCAGCTCTGCCGCCGCCGCATTGGTAAAGGTGACGATGAGCAGACGGTCCGCATCCACGGGATGTTCCGGGTCGGTGATGAGCCGGACAGCCCGCTCGGTCAGAACAGCCGTTTTGCCGCTGCCCGCCGCCGCGCTCACCAGCAGCGCGCCGCCCCGGTCCTCGATGGCAGCCCGCTGGGCGGGGGTCCACTTGGGTTCACTCATGCCTGTTCCTCCTCTCCCTCTTCGGGCTGCCCGGAAGCCTCAAAGGGCTTTGCGGGGGCCTCCAGCGCCCGCTCCCCGATGCCGGTCTCGTGGCAGCAGACAAAGCCGTAATCACACCACTGGCAGGGGCTCCGGCCCGTGACCAGCGGCTCGGCGGCGATCTGACCCTCATAGAGCTGCTGGCCCATCCGGGTCACAAGATCATCCAGATGCAGCTGGATGCGGTTCATCTTTGCGATGTCTGCCCGCTTGTCCTTCTGGTAGGGGCTGGGCGCGCCTTTGTAATAGGAGAAAGGCAGGTATCTGCCGGTCTCGTCGGCATCCATGGCATCGAACAGCTTCTGCTCGTCCCGCACCAGACCGTCCAGTTTGTATTCCACACTGTGAGCCGCCTTTTCGCGGGTGGTGGTCTCAGGGGCCGGGTCGGCCAGCAGATAGAGCACACCCGCCGGTTCTGCCCCTGTAAAGCGGCCGCTTTTATCCCGGGTCAGGCTGAACAGGTAGAGCAGCATCTGGCAGTCCAGACCGCAGTAGACCTCCTTCAGATCCAGCTTTTTGGTGCCGGTCTTGTAGTCCACCACCCGCACCCAGCGGGTGCCGTCCTCCTCCACCCACTCGTCGGCACGGTCCACGGTGCCCACCAGCTGGACGGTGCGCCCGTCCGACAGGTGATACACCTGGGCAGGCACGGCATCCTCGCCCCGGCCGATCTTCAGCTCACAGGCCACGGGCTTGAAGCTGGACTGCCGCTGCTCATCCCGCAGGTAGAGCAGCAGGCTTGTCATGCTCTTTTTCAAGCGGGAGAGCAGATAGGCAAAGCGGGCGGTATCCTCGGGCAGATAGCGCTTGGCGTACTCGTCCACCAGCAGCGCGGCAAGGCTCGCCATGGCCTCATCGTCCAGCTCCATAAAGGGCTCCAGCGCCGCCATGGGGTTGTCCGGGCCGGGGTGAGGGTCCAGCGCCATCTGCAGCACCCAGTGCATCAGGGTACCGCTCTGGTCGGCGGAAAGCTCGGCCCGGCGGCGGGGCCTGAGCCCCAGCACATACTGCAAAAAGTAGCCGTAGCGGCAGGTATAATATTTTTCCAGCTGACTGGGCGAAATGCGCAGCTTCCGCCCCAGCAGCGCTTCCAGCGCAGGCAGGTCATGCACCTGCCGGGGGGCCGTGTCGGCCATCCGGCGCAGCAGGGCAAGGCCCTGCGGCTCGGTCTCGCCGGGGGTGTGCAGGGCTTCTGTCAGGCTGGCACGCTCAGTCTCCGTCAGGGGCCAGCCGCCGCCCAGACAGTCCAGCCCATCTGCGGGAGTGGCCGCAAGGTCCGTCAGTTCCAGCTCCGGAGCAGCGGGGGCCAGCGCTTCCACGAGGGGTTCCAGCGCAGCGCAGAGGGTCAGCCCCTGCCCCTTGGGCCAGCTGAGCCACAGCCCCTTTGCTGGGGCGGTCAGGGCCTTGTAGAAGCAGACCTGCTCACGCACCACACGGTTCTCAAAGCAGTCGGGCAGGTCGATCTCCTGCGCCATCAGGGCATCGCGGTCGGCGTGGGTCAGCAGACCCACCTCGCCGGGCGCGGCCGGGAATTCCCCCTCGGCCAGCCCCAGCACGAACACATAGTCCGGCGCGTCCAGACGCATCTTGCCTGCGCTGGCCAGCACCACCGCATCCAGGGTCTGGGGAATGTGCCCCAGGTCGGACGAGCGGAGCAGCAGCCCGAACAGATCCTCGTATTCGGCCACGGTAACGGTCTGCTCCCCCAGCAGATGGGCCATCTCGTTCAGCAACCCCATGACCACGTTCCACTCCCGGGCGGCTTCCTCCGCCGCCGGGATGCCCCGGCCCGCGCGGATGGCTTTTACCTGAGCGGCCTGCTGTTCCTCAGCTCCCAGCGTTTTCAGGCAGAAATACACCGCCCGGCTGATGGCTTCGGCGTTGACCCCGCGCACCTTGGCCCGGAATGCATCCACCGCCCCCACGAGCAGGGCACGGGCATATTCTGCCCGCTCCCGGTTGCGGAGGTCCTCTTCGGTCAGCTCCTGTTCCCCAAAGCCCTTGGGGCTGCGCTCAAACTTCTCCCGCCAGGCCGCCGCTGTGGGGGCCCAGGTGTAGGCATAGTTTTCCAGCGCGCAGACCTGCTCCTCGCTCAGGGCACACAGGCCGGTCTTGGCAAGGGTGGTCAGGTTCTCGGTCAGGTCGGCTCCCCGGGCGATCTCCAGCAGGGCCCGCACCGCCGTGGCCGGGGCGCTGAATTCCGGGGTAGTGGGTTCATCGCAGTACAGAGGGATCTCCGCCATCCGGAATTCATACCGGACTGCGGCACGATACTTGGCGATATCGCGGCAGACCACCGCGATCTTTCCGCACCGCACGCCCTGCCGCATCAGCCGCCGGATGGCACCGGCAGCGGCACGGGCCTCCTCCTCCCGGCTGGGCGCGGCAAAAAGCCGCACCTCGCCCGCCGGGGCATCCGCGGTGCAGCTGCCGGTTTCCAGCAGCTCTGCCACTGCGGCAAGGCCCGGGGCGTTCCGGTGGCGCAGATCCTTGCGCAAAAGCTGCGGAACGGCCACCTCCGCCCCATTTTTCCGGGCCAGCTGGCGCAGCTGCGCCGCCACCTGCTTGGCCCCGGAGAACAGGCTCAGGTCACCGGGCAGCAGGGGGGCACCGTCATCGCAGAGGGCCACCGTTACGCTGGGCAGCGCCGCCAGCATGGCCCCCAGCAGCCGCTTTTTGGGCGCGTTGAAGGTATCGAATTCATCAATGAACACCGCCCGGTCCCGCAGAAACTCCGGCAGGCTGTGCCGGGCCAGTGCTTCCTCCAGCCGGGCTCCGGCCAGCTCCAGCCGGTCAGAGGGGTCCATGCCGCTGCGGGCCAGCAGGGTCTCGTAGCCCTGAAAGATAAGAGCCAGCTCACTGAGCTTACCGCTCTCGGCTCCGCAGGCACCGGCCAGCTGTGCCAGCTGCTGGCCGGAAAGGCCCGCGCTCTTCAGCTCGTCGATGGTCTGAGCCGCCATCTGGCAAAAGGCCGCACTGCGCCGGTGGCGGTGATAATAGTGGACATTGTCCTGCAGTTCCTCCAGCGCCCGGCGCACCAGCACGGCACGGCCTGCATCAGAGAGGGTCTGCACCGCCGCGCCGCCCTCGGTGGAAAGGATCTTTTCTGCCAGACTGGTAAAAGAAAAACTCTCCACCATGCCGGACAGGGCATCCCCCAGCTCACGGTAGATGCGGCCCTCGGTGCTGGAAGTGAATTGTTCCGGCACCAGCAGGATGCTTTTTTCCCCTTTTTCGGCCCGGGCACGGATACGCTGGTACAACAGCATTGTTTTTCCGCTGCCGGAACCGCCTAATAGTAGTTGTAGCATAAACGAATCAAACCTCTCAGTCTCGCAGAGTTCCACTTTATTCTACCGCAAAATTGAAGAAAAATCTATTCTGTGGTAAACTGAGGAAAAACAGCAAAACAGGAGGGGCACTTCCCCATGAAGATTCTAGCAGTTGATTACGGTGCCAGCCGCACGGGGCTTGCGGTCTGCGACCCCACCGAGTTCCTGACCACGCCCATCACCCCCCAGATCACCCTGAAGGCCCGGCCCAAGGTGGCTGCCGAGGTCTGCCGCATTGCCCAGGAGCAGAAGGCAGAGCTCATTGTGGTGGGCCTGCCGCTCAACATGGACGGCACCGAGGGCGAGCGCGCCGAGAAGAGCCGCAAGCTGGGCAAGACCCTGCAGATCTGGAGCGGCCTGCCCGTGCGGATGTGGGACGAGCGGCAGTCCACCTGTGAAGCCGCCGATATCCTGGACGAGGTGGGGACTTTTGGTGCTCACCGCAAGGCCATTCTGGATTCCGTCAGCGCCACGGTCATTCTGGAAGATTACCTCGCCTGGCGCAAGGAGCACCCCGGCGAAATGTAAACCGGAAGCAAAAAGAGACGCTTTTCAGCGCCTCTTTTTCGTTTATATGGGTAATGTCACGGTAATGCAGCTGCCCTGATCGGTCACCGAGACCATCAGGGCGCTTTTTTCTTTGCGCAGGTTCACAGCCACAGGAAAGCCGGTTTTGTCATTTTCAGTTGTTACTGCGCCTGATATGTTTCAATGCTGACGCTGTTGATGGTGATCGGTTCCGTGGGCTTCTGGTTCTCATCCACGGCGGCCTGAGCGATGGTGTCCACCACGTCCATCCCCTCGTACACCTGGCCCAGCACAGTATCGGTGTAGTCGAGGTAGGGTGCGCCGCCGGCGGTCTGATAGGCCGAGACGACCTCAGCGCGGTAGCCTGCACTGTTCATCTGGTCGGTGAGTTCCTGGGTGATGGAATCCCCGCCGGGCAGAGTGGACATGATATAAAAGACGCTGGCGCACTGGCCGGAGGAGTCCGCCGCCATGCAGAGGGCACCGGAATAATGGTGGAGTTTGTCGGTGGCCTCAGCCGGGTAGCGGCTGCCATTCCAGATGGTGGTGCCCTTGCCGTCAGCACCCTGACCGGCCTCCACCACAAAGTCCTGCTCCACACGGGTCACGGTCAGGCCGTTATAGTAGCCCGCCTGCACCAGACCCACAAAGTTATCATAGGCCTGCGGGGCCTGCTCCGGGAAGAGCACGGCCTTGAACACACCTGCCGTGGTATCGAACACCGCCACGGGTTCCCCCGCCGCCGGGTGGGTGAACTGCAGCTCGGCCGATTCCACCGCCGGGCGGGTGATGGTCTTTGTTCCGGCTCCGCTGCTGCCGCCGATGTTTTTCACAAGGCTGCAGCCGGACAGTGCAAAACTCACGGCCAGCAGCAGCGCCGCCAGCCGGACACGGGTCTTATTCATAAACAGATCCCTCCGTTCATATTCTGATAGCAGTTCCCCCGCACGCGGGAGATACGCAGAATTCAGTATAGCATATTTCTGCCCGGGAAGCGAGAGGGAAATGCGTGAAAATTTGTCGTGCATTTTCTGTGCGAAAAACATCTTGACGAGCAGGCAAAAAAACGCTACACTATAAGCACAGCAAGGGACGGCAGGAACGCAGCAGATCCCGGGCTGTGTGCGTAATTTTATTTGAGTACCATCCCTTTGATTGGGTTTGGATAGACAGGAGAACGTATCTTATGGCAGAAGAGATCAAGAACCCGAACACCGAAGAGGAATATCAGCCCGATCTGATGACTCTTGAGGATGAGGACGGCAATGAGGTCACGTTTGAAGTGATCGATGCACTGGACCATAAGGGCGTGCATTACCTTGCAGTTGTCGAATACGCAGAGGATGAAGAGGATGTCAACGAGGACGCACAGCTGGTCATCCTGAGCGTGGGCGAGGACAGCGAGGGCGAATATCTGGACGTTGTGGAGGATGACGAGACTCTGATGGAAGTCAGCAAGCTGTTTGAGCAGCGCCTGAGCGACCAGTTCGAGATCGAGTAATTTCCCTGCACAGACAGATTCCCAGGCAAGACTTCCTGCCCGGCGCGATTTGTTGCGGTTTATATGATCCTACTAATCATTCAACGGGAGCCCGGAGTTCTCCGGCGGATTGCAGACCTCCCCGCCATGGGTCGACCATGGAGGTTCGATGAGGAAGCGTGAATCCGGCGACAGGGCACCCACCTGTCCGTAAGGGTAGGTTTGATTGCCGCAGACGACCGGGCGGGATCTTTTTATAGCATTGCATCCACCGCTGGCCTGCCACAAGGCCAGTGTGTGGATTTTTTTATAGGACGACCTCTCAGGCACTGATGCCCCCGCTCCCCTATTAGGGGAGGTGGCATTGCGCAGCAATGACGGAGAGGTTTTGGTGATGATGGAAAGGATGTGCATTGCGGTATGAAAAGCGAACATCTTGTGGGGACGAGCATCCCCCGTTTCACCTACGACACCCCCACGGTGCCGGGCAATGATTTTTACGCCCTGTGCGAGGGGGAGCATCCGCTGTGCATGATCTTCCTGCCCGGGTTCGACCACCCTGTCAGCCGCGAATATATCACCCGCTACCTAAAAACGCTGCCCCAGCTCAAGGGGGCACGGCTTGTCTGTGTGGTGCGTTCCTCGGCGCAGGCGGTGGCAAAAGCCACCCACGGCTCAGATTTCCCCTTTCCTGTCATCTGCGACGGCCCCGGCGTGCTGTACGGCTACCTGGGCGTAGAGCAGACCCGCGGCCTGTTGAGCTGGAGCTTTGCGGCCCAGAAGATCTACAAGGCCGCCAGAGATGCCGGTTACCACTACGACACCAAAGCCCCTCAGCTGCTGCCGCTGACGCTGGTGGTGGGCCACCTGGGCAAGATTCTGTTCACCCACTCGGGCCGCAGCCAGACCGACCTGCCCGAGGACTGCGCCGCCATCAGCGAGATCGTGCGGGCTGTGGAAAAGGCCACCGCCCCCACCGACGGCCCCGCAGACCCCCACTGCTCGGACGAGACCCTTACCCTGCCCGATCTGGTGGGTTGGGATAACTGAATGATCCACAAAAACGGCTGCTGCACATTTTCCGTGCAGCAGCCGTTTTTTCATTCTTCCGTTTCCTCTGCAAACAGCCCCGGGATGCCGCAGACAGCGGCCACGCCCACCACCGTAAACACGATGCGCGACCAGATTGAACTGCTGCCGCCCAGCAGCCAGCCCACAAAGTCAAACTGGAACAGGCCCACAAGCCCCCAGTTGATGCCGCCAATGATCATCAGGATCAGGCATACTTTATAAAAGGTCTGCACAAAAAGACCTCCTTTCCTTTGGGCAGTTTTCCCCATTGGAAAGGAGGTTATACATATTACAGCATCCACTTCGGGCTGATGACCCGCGCGCCGCCCCGATCGGGCCGGGCCACATACACCTGCGGCCACTGCGCCCTGACAGCCTCGGCAGCGCTTCGGGCAGCTTCTTCGCTCTCAAAGATGCCAAACACAGCCGCGCCGCTGCCGGTCATCAGGGCAGTGACAGCGCCGTTCTCTTTCAGCGCGGTCTTGATGGCCTCGTTGTCTCTGGCTCCGCTGCATTCCTCCAGCGCGTTGCCTGCGGCGGCACACACACCCGCCAGATCCTCGGCGCGGACCGCCTTTTCCTGGGCTTCGCAGTCGGGGTGGGTGCTGCTGCCCACTTTGTCATAAGCGGCAAAGGCTTCCGGGGTGGAAACGCCGTAATCGGGCATGACCACCGTGAACCAGCAGTCCGGGCAGGGCGGCAGGGCTTTCATCACATCGCCCACGCCCTGCACCCGGCAGGTGCCGCCCATCAGGGCAAAGGGCACATCCGCGCCGATCTTTGCCCCCAGCGCGCAGAGCTCACTCATGGAGAGCTTTGCGCCGTAAAGGACGTTCAGGCCCACCAGCACACCAGCGGCATCGGCGCTGCCGCCTGCCATACCGGCACGCACCGGCACATTCTTATAAATGGTGATCTCTACACCCGCCAGCAGGCCGGTATAGTGGAAGAAGGCCAGCGCCGCCTTGATGGCCGTGTTGGAATCGTTGGCGGCCACCGGGCTGCCCGGCAGAGTCAGGCTCAGGTTCTGGCTGCGGCGCAGCACCACCCGCTCGTACAGGGTGATGGCCTGCATCGTCATATCCAGGTTATGGTAGCCGTTGGGCAGCAGGCCCACCACATCCAGCGCCAGATTCAGCTTGGCCGGGGCCAGAACGGTCACGCAGTTCAGTTTTGCCATCGTTCTTCCTCCTCACTGCTCTCCGCTGTTGATGCCGTTTTCTTTCAGGAACTCCCGGATGCGCTTCATGGCCTCGGTCAGGTGCTCCACGCTGTAAGCATAGGAAACACGGCAGTAGCCCTCGCCGGATGCGCCAAAGGCATCGCCGGGCACCAGTGCAACATGCTTCTGCTCCAGCAGCTTTGTGCAGAACTCCTGGCTGGTCATACCGGTGCTCTTGATGCAGGGGAAGGCGTAGAACGCGCCCCGCGGCTCAAAGCAGGTCAGGCCCATAGAGTTAAAGCCGTGCACCACCAGGCGGCGGCGCATGTTGTACTCATCCCGCATCTTGTCGATCTCGCCGTCGCACTCCCGCAGGGCGGTGATGGCCGCATACTGGCTGGTGGTGGGGGCGCTCATAATGGCGCTCTGGTGGATCTTGGTCATAATTTTGATGATGGGAGCCGGGCCGCAGGCATAGCCCAAGCGCCAGCCGGTCATGGCATAACTCTTGGAAAAACCATTCACCACAATGGTCCGCTCGGCCATGCCGGGCAGGGTGGCAATGGAGACATGGGGCCGCAGGCCGTAGTTCAGCTCGGCGTAGATCTCATCCGAAAGCACCATGACGTTGGTATCCCGCAGGACCTCCGCAATGGCTTCCAGATCCTCCCGCTCCATCACCGCACCGGTGGGGTTGTTGGGGAACGGCATGATAAGGAGCTTGGTCTTGGGGGTGATGGCGGCTTTCAGGGCCTCGGGCCTGAGGCGGAACTCATCCTCCTGGCGGCAGGGCACATGCACCGGCACACCGCCGGACAGGGTGGTGATGGGCTCATAGCAGACAAAGCAGGGCTCCGGGATGATCACCTCATCCCCGGGCTGCACAATGGCGCGGATGCACATATCAATGGCTTCGCTGCCGCCCACGGTCACCAGCACCTCCCGCAGGGGGTCGTAGTGCAGGTGCATCCGGCGCTCCAGATATCTGCAGATCTCCGCCCGCAGCTCTTTCAGGCCTGCGTTGGCGGTGTAGCGGGTGCGGCCATGCTCCAGGCTCTCGATGCCTGCTTCCCGCACAGCCCACGGTGTTTTGAAATCCGGCTCGCCCACGCCCAGACTGATGCACTCGGGCATATCAGCTGCCAGATCAAAGAATTTGCGGATGCCGGAGGGGCGCATCTCCCGTGCGGCAGGCGCGATCAGTTTATCGTAATCCATCACAGAACCGTGCACTCTCTTTCATCGATCTCTTCGTCCTGATACAGGCGGCCCTCTTTTTTATAGGTGCGCAGGACAAAATGGGTGGCAGTGGACAGCACATCGTCCAGCGGGCTCAGGCGCTTTGCCACGAACAGGGCGATTTCCTGGAAAGTCTGGCCCTTGATGACCAGCTGCAGGTCATAGCCGCCGCTCATCAGCAGCACGCTCTCCACCTCGTCAAAGGCGGCAATGGTGGCTGCGATCTCATCAAAGCCGCGGCTCTTCTTGGGGCTGACGTTCAGCTCGATGACTGCTTCCACCCGGTTCACCCCGGCCTTTTCCCAGTCCACAAGGGTCTTGTAGCCCTTGATGATGCCCTGCGCCCGGGCCAGGTCGATCATAGCCGCCACCTCGGCGGGGGATTTATTCAGCATGGTGGCAATGTCCTCAATGGGCAGCCGCGCATTGTCTTCCAGAATCTTCAAAAGCTGTTCCATGGTCGTTTCTCCTTTGTTTTGCGCGGGTGGGCGCACCCGCCCCGCTGTTATTTTTCAGTATAGCACAAGAATCGCCGCTTTGCATCTTGTTTTTTACATCAAAGCGGTATAGAATGTCTTTTCCGCCTGAAAACTGCTCTTTTTTCCAAAAAGAGTGTTCAAAAATCGGCAAATCTGCTATACTGAAATTAAACCCTTCCGTCAAAGCCTGACGGCTTTGCCACCTCCCCTAATAGGGGCGGCCTTGGCAGAATGATACAGTTTGTGCGGAACGGGGAACTTGCAAAACTCCACGCAACGCCAGAGGCCCCACTACTAGGGGGGCTGGCGCGAAGCGCCTGAGGGGTTTTTACCAGAAACAATGGGGGTAAGGAATATGAAAGCGTTTATCACTGTCATCGGACACGATACCGTGGGCGTTGTTGCCAAAGTGGCCGCCCTTTGCTGCGAGCTGAACATCAATATTGAGGATGTGACCCAGAGCGTTCTGCAGGGCATGTTTGCCATGATTATGCTGGTGGACATCTCCAAGTGCAGCGTCAGCCATGAGGAGCTGCACGCCCGCACCGATGCTCTGGCCAAGGAGATGGGGATGCAGATCAATCTGACCCGTCAGGAAGTTTTTGACGCGATGCATACCATCTAACAGACAAGACCTCTCAGACGCTTTGCGCCAGCCCCCTTAATAGAGGTGGCATTGCGAAGCAATGACGGAGAGGTTCAGAAAGGATACTCTTATGAGCATGATGAATACCGGCGACATCCTCGAGACCATCGAGATGTTCACGCAGGACAATCTGGACGTGCGCACGGTCACCATGGGCATCAGCCTGCTGGACTGCATTGATCCGGACCCGAAGAAGGCCTGCGAAAAAATCTACAATAAGATCACCACCAAGGCAGCCGATCTGGTGCCCGCCGTAGAGCATATCAGCGCCGAGTACGGCATTCCCATCATCAACAAGCGGATCAGCGTCACCCCCATTGCCATGCTGCTGGGTGCCTGCCCCGATGCAGACCCCGTGGACTTTGCCAAGGCACTGGATGCCGCAGGCAAAAAGGTGGGCGTGAACTTTGTGGGCGGCTACACCGCCCTTGTGCACAAGGGCTTCTCGGCCGGTGACCGCCGCCTGATCGAGTCCATCCCCCGCGCACTGGCCGAGACCGACATCGTGTGCAGCTCGGTGAATATCGGTGCCACCAAGGCGGGCCTGAACATGGATGCCATCAAGCTGATGGGCGAAGCCGTAAAGAAGGCCAGCGAGCTGACCGCCGACCGCCAGTGCATCGGCGCGGCAAAGCTGGTGGTGTTCTGCAACGCACCCGAGGACAATCCCTTCATGGCCGGTGCATTCCACGGCCCCGGCGAGCCCGACTGTGAGATCCACGTCGGCGTTTCCGGCCCCGGCGCTGTGCGCGCCGCGCTGGCAAAGCTGCCTAAGGATGCTCCCATCGACGAGGTGGCGGAGCTGGTCAAGCGCACCGCCTTCAAGATCACCCGCGTGGGCCAGCTGGTGGCCAATCTGGCCTCCAAGGCTCTGGGCGTGCCCGCGGGCATCATCGACCTTTCGCTGGCCCCCACCCCTGCTGTGGGCGACAGCGTGGCCAACATTCTGGAAGAAATGGGCCTTGAGACCTGCGGCTGCTGCGGCACCACGGCCTGCCTGGCCCTGCTGAACGATGCTGTGAAGAAGGGCGGCGTGATGGCCTCCAACCATGTGGGCGGCCTCTCCGGTGCCTTTATCCCCGTCAGCGAGGATGACGGCATGATCCACGCCGCCGAGTGCGGCTGCCTGACCATCGAAAAGCTGGAAGCCATGACAGCTGTCTGCTCGGTGGGCATCGATATGGTCATCATCCCCGGCGATACCACCCCCGCTGTCATCAGCGCCCTGATCGCCGACGAAGCCGCCATTGGCATGGTGAACAGCAAGACCACCGCTGTCCGCGTCATTCCCGCCATCGGCCGCAAGGCTGGCGAGATCCTGGATTTCGGCGGTCTGCTGGGCTATGGCCCCATCATGCCGGTCAATCAGCGTGACCCCTCGGTGTTCATCAACCGCGGCGGCCGCCTGCCGGCTCCCATGCAGTCCCTGAAGAACTAAAAGGAACAACCCTCTCAGTCAATGCTTCGCATTGCCAGCTCCCCCGAAGGGGGAGCCCTTGGCATTACAGTCAGGCTTCACTGCAAAAATCAAGTATCAGAATAAAATGTGTCAAACAGGCCCATTCTCTGGTTATCATTTCCAGAAAAGGGGCCTGTTTTTATGCTGCCATTCTTTGCCCGCACGCTCACCCGCCGTGAGATGGCGCTGGGGTGCGCCGTGCTTTCCCTTGCGCTGCTTCTGAGCGCCCTGCCTGCTGCCCTGCGCTGGGGGCAGGCACAGCTGGACACCGGGGCCCTCCTCTGTGCCGACACCCTGCGCTTCCACATCCGGGCCGACAGCGATTCCCCTGCCGACCAGACCGCCAAGCTCGCCGTGCGGGATGCCGTTCTGGCCTACGCCGATGTCCACTGCACCGCACAGGACAAGCCTGCCGCCCTGCTCTGGGCGGCAGAGAACCTGCCCGCACTGGAGCTGACGGCCCGGGCCGTGCTGGCAAGGCGTGGGATCTTTTCCACCGTTACGGTACAGCTGGTGGAAATGTACTTCGACACCACCCGCTATTCCACCGGCATCCTGCCCGCCGGGCGGTATCTAGCTCTGCGCATCGACCTGGGCGGCAACGCCCGCCACGGCAAAAACTGGTGGTGCGTGCTCTACCCGGGGCTGTGCCGCTCTGCCTGCGGCACCTACGCCCTGCCGGAGGAAAATGATCTGGTGTGCGGGGGGTATGTGGTGCGGTTCAAGTGTGTGGAGTGGTGGCAGCGGGTGACAGCGAGCCGGGAAGATCAGGTGCTGGTCGAAACAGCCTCGCCCTCTCAGGCGCGAAGCAAAGACGGAGAGGGCAAAAACGCTATGGCACACCTCCCCACAGCGCTGCATACGCTGTCGTGGAAGGAGTGTGACCACAATGGCGATCCCCGCTTATTATTCGTTGATCCAAAAGGGCTCCTACGGCCCGGACGAAGCCCTGGTGCAGACCTGGCTGAACGGCGTGCGTGACCAGTGCAGCTATTACCCCGTACTGACCACAGACGGCCGCTTTGGCACCAGGAGCGAAAACGCCGTGAAAGAATTCCAGCTCCGGAACAATATGAACATGGACGGCAAAGTCGGGGCAAACACCTGGAACGTCCTCTACGCAAAGTACACCGCAAAGCACGGGCTGGCAGTACCCTATCCCGGCATCGTGATGCGCACCGGCATGTCCGGCGGCACCATCCGGCTCATCCAGCAGAAGCTCAACACGCTGGGGGAGAAGATCGGCACGGACGGAAAGTTCGGCTCCCGGACTGCCGCCGCTGTTCAGCGGTTCCAGCGCCGCAACGGCCTGACCGCTGACGGTGCCGTGGGCAAGGCCACCTGGGAGAAGCTGTTCCCCGCTAGTTAAAAATTTCAATCGGCTCCGGGCAAAAATGCGGTTAAGAGATCTTCACGCCGACAGGCGGGAATCTCCAGCATTTTTGTTCGGAGCCCTCTGCTTTGGGGTTACTAGGGGCGAGCAGCCCCTAGTTCGTGCCTCCCGCGCTTCGAAAGTAGCGGGTGCTTTTCTGGTTCTCTTTTGGCACGCAAAAGAGAACATTCCGTGGTATAATAGAGCCATCCTTTTAGAAAGGGGGCTTTCCCCATGCGTTTTCTCCACCTCTCCGACCTGCACCTGGGCAAACGGGTCTGCGAGTTCTCCATGCTGGATGACCAGCGCTATATTTTAGAGCAGATCTTATCCCTGCTCGATTCCCACCCCGTGGATGCCGTGCTGCTGGCCGGTGACCTGTACGACAAACCCGTGCCGCCTGCCGAGGCGGTCCGCCTGCTGGACTGGTTCCTCACCGAGCTTTCCCACCGGGAACTGCCGGTGTTCGCCATCTCGGGCAACCACGATTCCGCCGACCGGGTGGCCTTTGGCTCTGCCCTGCTGGCCGAAAGCAGGGTCTACGTCTCGCCGGTGTTTTCCGGCCCGCCGGAGCCCATCACCCTCACCGACGCACACGGCCCGGTCGATCTGTACTTACTGCCCTTTTTGAAGCCCGCCATGGTGCGGCACGTCTGGCCGGACGCGCCCATTGAGAGCTACAACGATGCCCTTGCCTGCGTGCTGGATCACTGTTCGCCTGACCCGGTCCACCGCAGTGTGCTAGTGGCACACCAGTTCGTGGCAGGAGCTGCCTCCTGCGAGAGTGAGGAGCCCAGCGTGGGCGGCATAGACTGGGTGGATGCCGCCCTGTTCGACAAGTTCGACTATGTGGCGCTGGGGCATCTGCACAGCCCCCAGAAGGTGGGCCGGGACACCCTGCGCTACTGCGGAACGCCGCTGAAGTATTCCTTCTCGGAGGCCAGCCAGCACAAGAGCGTGACCTTTGTGGAGCTGGGCGAAAAGGGCAGCGTGACCATTGCCGCCGAACCGCTGGTGCCCCGGCACGATCTGCGGGAGCTGCGCGGCAGCTACATGGAGCTGACCGACCGCCGCAATTACGAGGGCACCGCCGTGGATGATTACCTGCACATCACCCTGACCGATGAGCAGGACATTCCCGAGGCACTGGCCCGCCTGCGGGTCATCTACCCCAACCTGATGCGGCTGGATTACGACAACCGCCGCACCCAGACCCGGCAGGAGCTGGATGCCCCTGCAAAGGCCGAACAGAAAACACCGCTGGAGCACTTTGCAGATTTTTACCAGCTGCAGAACAACCAGCCCCTGACCGATGAGCAGGCGGCTTTCTGCCAGCAGCTCATTGAAAGCATCTG
This sequence comes from Faecalibacterium sp. Marseille-Q4137, assembly GCF_017377535.1. Taxonomy (NCBI): domain Bacteria; kingdom Bacillati; phylum Bacillota; class Clostridia; order Eubacteriales; family Oscillospiraceae; genus Faecalibacterium; species Faecalibacterium sp. Marseille-Q4137. The sequence continues at coordinate 8,166 of NZ_JAFREK010000003.1, read as the reverse complement.
GAAGGAGGAGAACGCATGAGACCGCTCAAGCTGACCCTCTCGGCCTTTGGCCCCTATGCAGGCACTACCACCCTGCCGCTGGAGCAATTGGGCAGAGGCGGGCTCTACCTTGTCACCGGTGACACCGGCGCGGGCAAGACCACCCTGTTCGATGCCATCACCTACGCCCTGTACGATCATTCCAGCGGCGGCGTGCGGGATGGGGCCATGCTCCGCAGCAAATACGCGGACCCCGGCACCCCCACCTTTGTGGAGCTGGAATTTGAGGTGCGGGGGCAGCGGTACACCGTCCGGCGCAACCCGGAGTATCTGCGCCCCAAGGCCCGGGGCGATGGATTCACCACTGAAAAGGCGGATGCCGCCCTGACCTATGCCGACGGCCGCCCGCCTGTGACCAAAGCCAAGGAGGTGACTGCCGCTGTCATTGATATCATCGGGCTGGACTACAACCAATTTTCCCAGATCGCCATGATCGCGCAGGGGCAGTTCACCCGCCTGCTCAACGCCACCACTGAGGAGCGGAGCAAGATCTTCCGCAAGCTGTTCCGCACCCAGCGCTATCAGAAACTGCAGGAAGCGCTGGCTGAGGAAAACTCCGCCCTCACGGCCCGGCGCGCCGCCCTGAACGCAAAGCTGGACGCAGTGCTTGCGGGCATCTCGTATGATGCCGCAGACCCGGAGGCCGAAACACTGGGGATACTTTCGGCGCAGATGCCGCCGGATGCAGTGGCCACCCTGCTGGAGGGGCTGACCGCCCGGCAGGAAGCTGCCGCCGCACAGGCCGCAAACGCGCTGGCTGCGCTGGACAGGCAATTGAGCACGTTACAGACCACATTGGGCGCGGCAGAGCAGGCAGAGCGCCAGCGGCAGGAGGTTGCCGGAGAACTGACCAAGGCCCGAAGCACCGCCCAGCTGGAATCCGCCAAGGCCAGCACCCGGCGCAAAACGCTGGAAGCACTGGATGCGGCACTCACGGCCTCTGAAGCAGAACTTGCCGCTCTGGCCGATGCCGACACCCGCCGGGTAGAGTTGGAGGCAGAAGCGGCCCGCCTTGCCCAGCGGGAAACCGCACTGAACGAGCTGGCCCGGAGCCTGACAGAGTGCCAGCACCGGAACACCGCCGCACGCACCGCGCAGGAGGCCTACCGGCAGGCGGCAGGCAGACAGACCGAAGCCCATTCTGCCCGGGACACGCTGGAACGGGCCTTTCTGGATGCGCAGGCGGGCCTGCTGGCTCAGACGCTGGAAGAGGGAGCCGCCTGCCCTGTCTGTGGCAGCACCCACCACCCGGCCAAAGCCCACCTGCCCCGCACCGCCCCCACCGAAGTGCAGGTGAACCAAGCCAAGCAGGCCGCCGCCCAGGCCGACAGCGCCGCACAGGAGGCCAGTGCCGCCGCACGGGAAGCGCTGACGCGGGAGCAGGAGGGCCGTGCCCAGCTGCGGAAGGATGCCGAAGCGCTTCTGCCTGAGCGGTTCACTTCGCCCGAGGGGCCGGTGCCCCTGACCGTGAGCCTGCTCAAGACTGCGCTGGCCGAGGAGAACGATGCTCTGCACACCGCACAGGCTGGCCTGAAGCAGCGCCAGACCAAAAACCATACCGACTGCCACCGCAAAAAAGAGCTGGAAGCCCAGCGCAAAGCACAGGCAGAACAGCGCACCGCTCTGGAAGCGCAGGTGACGGCAGCCCAGCAGGCTTCTGCCGCCGCCCAGGCTGCGGTGCAGACACTGGAAGCCCGGCAGGCTGCGGAGCATACCGCACAGCCCCAGAAGATTGCGGCGCTCAAGGCAGAGCAGAACGAGCTGCTGGCCCGGCGCAAAGCCCTTGCCGCACAGGAGAAAGACCTGAACGCCCGGCTGCTCCCCAACCGGAGGGCGCTGACCGATCACCGGAAGCTTGCCGACCAGCGGGACGCGCTGGATGCCCGTTGGCAGTGGGTAAACGCGCTGGCCTCCACGGCGGGCGGCACCCTGAGCAGCAAGCAGAAAATCCGGCTGGAGGCCTACATCCAGATGAACTACCTCGACCGCATCCTTGTCCACGCCAACACCCGCCTGATGCAGATGACGGCGGGCCAGTACGAGCTGGAGCGCATCGGTGCCGAGAACCAGCGCAGCCAGTCGGGCCTTGACCTGGGAGTCATCGACCACTACAACGGCACCCGCCGCAGTGTCAAGACCCTGTCCGGCGGCGAGAGCTTCAAGGCCTCGCTGGCGCTGGCCCTGGGCCTTTCTGATGAAGTCCAGAGCACCGCAGGCGGCATCCGGCTGGACACCCTCTTCCTCGATGAGGGCTTCGGCTCGCTGGATGAGGAATCGCTGGAGCAGGCCATCCGGGTGCTCTCCGGCCTGACCGAGGGCGACCGACTGGTGGGCATCATCTCCCATGTCGCCGCCCTGAAGGACCGCATCGACCGGCAGGTGGTCGTGCACAAGGAGCGGAGCGGAGGCAGCTGGGTGGAGATCGTGACGTGAAGCAGACTCACCCTCTCAGTCATCGCTGTCGCGATGCCAGCTCCCCCAAAGGGGGAGCCTTTGGCGAGTTTACCGCAGGCATCTGCTAAAGGGCAAGGCACTTTTGGCTCTCCCTTCGGGAGAGCTGGCTGCGAAGCAGACTGAGAGGGCAAGCCTGGTTGTGGGACAGCTTTCCCTTTCAGAATAATAAGCCTTTAAAAGGGAAAATTATTTGCGGAGGTGTTTCTTATGTCCCACAAGCAAAAGCATGTCGGCCCCACATCCAGCCGGGTGAGTCCGCCGCTGGGGGCGCTGCCCAGCCAGCCGGACAGCCCGGAGGTGCAGCTGCCGCCGGAACCGGATCTGCCGCCGATCCAGGCGGTCCCCATGACAGACGGCACACCGGCAGCCTGTATGCAGAAAAACGCCAAGGAATTTCTGGCAGGAAATACACCCGGGGTAATGGCGCAGTATGCCCCCGGGCTGTTCAGCACTGAGCAAAAGCGAAACAGCCGCCAGCCCGCACCGGATGACCCGGAGGCGGTAAAAGAACTGGTTCGCCTGCGGGAAGAGGAGCCTTATGGTTGACCCCCTCCGTCACGCTCCGCGCGCCATCGCCCCTCGCAGGGGAGCCCTTGGCAGAATGTACCGTTTTGCGGATATCACATCCGGCTCCTGCAAGTAAATTCAAAATTTTCAAATTATTTTCCAATTACCTGTTGAAATCTTCGCCGCGTTCTTATATTATGATAACAAACAAAGCAAAGGCAGGTAAGGAAACATGGCAGAAATCAAATACGAAGTGGTCCAGCGCATTGCAGTGCTGTCTCAGCGGCCCCGCGGCTGGGAGCGCCAGCTCAACCTCATCAGCTGGAACGACGGCGAACCCAAGTACGACATCCGTGATTGGTCCCCGGACGGTACCCGCATGGGCAAGGGCATTTCCCTGAGCGGCGAAGAGCTGGCCATCCTCAAGGGCATTCTGGAAGATCTGGAGCTGTAAGATGGACTACCGCGAGGAGTTTTTGCAGATCTGGCACCAGCATGTCTCCCGCCCGGGCAGCGAAAAGCTGCTGGACTGGCTGGACAACAAGACAGATTTCTTCTCGGCTCCGGCCTCCACCCGATTCCATGGGGCCTGTGACGGCGGGCTGTGCATGCACAGCCTGAACGTCTACCATGCCCTCCACGATGGCTTTTTCACCGAGGGCGAGAGTGAGGAGAGCTATGCTATCTGTGCTCTGCTGCACGATCTGTGCAAGGCCAACTACTACAAAAAAGGCACCCGCAATGTAAAGAACGATGCCACCGGCCAGTGGGAAAAGGTCCCCAGCTACAGCGTGGAGGATCTGTTCCCCTATGGCCACGGCGAGAAGAGCGTGTTCCTGATCGAGCGGTTTATGAAGCTGAAGGTCGAGGAAGCGGTAGCCATCCGCTGGCACATGGGCGGCTTTGACGATGCAGCCAAGGGCGGCTGCTTCGCCATCTCGGAGGCTTACGACAAATACCCGCTTGCCGTCAAGCTCCACATTGCCGACCTGAAGGCCACCTACCTCATGGAACACCGCACCAGCGCCGTGCGGTAACATCCCCAAGACGCAAAAAAGACGATGCACAGCGTTTGTGCATCGTCTTTTTGTTATACAGTCATTAAGCTTTCCAGCTGATGTACCAGATCCACCGCCTGATGGTCGAGCGCCGTGGTGGGCTTCCAGTCCGGCTGCGCAAAGGGGCAGCGTTCCTCCTCCGGTTCCGGCGGTGCGGCCTGCGGGGCAGGCTCCTGCTCCGGTGCGCTCTGTTCCGGTACAGCATCCGGCTGGAGCTGCTCTGCCTTGGGAGCATCCGCCGCCGGGTGGAACACGATCACCGGCAGGCCGGGCTGTTCCAGCACCTTGGGCTGCGGGGGCACGGGCGGCAGCAAACTGTTTGCCCGCGCCTGCTCACACAGAGCTTCCAGCTCAGCGTTCTCCTGCCGCAGTGCCACCATCTCCCGCTCACAGGCGTAAAGCCGGGTCTGGTAACGGCGGATCTCCGCATTGGCAGCAGCAAGACGGCGGTTCAACAGCTCCGCCTGAGCGGGCTGGCTCGGGAGCCGTCTCCCGGTTTCCGGTTCGACCTGCGCCATCGTTTCCTCCACTTCCTGCACCCTGCGCAGAGCGCGGCGGTATTCACGGGCAGCGGCGGCACAATAACGCTCCACACAGCGCAGCACACTGGTCCTGCGGCAGCTCAGCCATTCGGTGCGCAGCCAGATGTCGTTTGGTACCATCTCTGCTCCTCCCGCTCACGCGCGCAAGAGACCACGCCCCCTCCCGGGCGGTTCACACTGTAACTTACAAACTTACTTGCGCTTATTCAGGATCGCCAGCAGCTCATCGTAGTAACGGTTGTCGCTGCTCTCTTCCTCCACCGGCTTTGCAGCGCTGTTTGCGGTGGCAGCAGGCTGCTGCTTTGCGGCACCCGCGCCGGACACATCAGAGCTGAACACTGCGCTGGGGGTGGAAGCACCGGCACCGGCGGCGTTGTTCAGGCTGCTGCGCAGGCCATCGGCGGCCTTGTTGTCAAAGCCGGTGGCTACAACGGTAACGCGCATCTCATCGGACAGGTTCTCATCGAACGCAGTACCCCAGATGATGTTTGCATCGGGGTGAGCGCTCTGGGTGATGAGGCCGGCAGCGGTCTCGACATCCTCCAGGCCGATATCGGGGCTGGAGGTGATGTTGATGATCACGCCGTGTGCACCGGCAATGCTGGTCTCCAGCAGCGGAGAGGAGATCGCAGCCTTGGCGGCGTTCTCTGCCTTACCCGCGCCCTTGGCGCTGCCCACGCCCATGTGGGCGTAACCGGCATCCTTCATAATGGAGCGCACGTCGGCGAAGTCCAGGTTGATGAAGGCGGGCACATTGATCAGAGCAGAGATGGACTCCACGCCCTGACGCAGCACATTATCGGCGGCCTGGAAGGCGTTCATCAGAGTGATCTTTTCCTGGCTGATCATCTTCAGGCGCTCATTCGGGATAACGATCAGGCTGTCAACGTGCATGAGCAGGTTTGCAATGCCCTGCTCTGCCAGGCCCATCTTGCGCTTGCCCTCAAAGGAGAAGGGCTTGGTGACGATGCCCACGGTCAGGATGCCCAGATCGTGTGCCACCTCAGCCACAACAGGAGCCGCACCCGTGCCGGTGCCGCCGCCCATACCGGCGGTGATAAAGACCATCTGAGAGCCCTTCAGGGCATTTGCGATCTCGTCCTTGCTTTCCTCGGCAGCACGCTGGCCGATCTCGGGATCAGCGCCCGCGCCGCGGCCCTTGGTGAGCTTGGAGCCCAGCTGCACCTTGGTGGCAGCATGGTTCTTGGCCAGCGCCTGCTGGTCGGTGTTCATTGCAATAAATTCTACGCCCTGCAGACCGTCGCTGACCATGCGGTTGACTGCGTTGCCGCCGCCGCCGCCCACGCCAATGACCTTGATCGTCGTAACGTTTTCATCCATTTCTTCGTCGAGCATGAGTGCCATAACTTCTGTCCTCCATCGGATATGTTATCGTAAACCTGCGCTTTTCGCACAAGAAGAGTTCGATACTATACTTATATAACTGTATCGTATCATCTTTTTGCCCCGATTGCAAGACAAATTTGTTTTTTTGCAGAGGTTTTTTTCACCGTCCCGTTTCCCGTGGCCGATTCCCGCCGAATTTGCGCCCCCAAACCGGCCAAAATCTCTGTAAATCCGGCATAGCCCCGGTCGATATGCGCCGGGTGGGTGATGACCGTGGTTCCCCGGGCCGCAAGCCCCGCCAGCACCAGTGCCGCCCCGCCCCGCAGGTCGGGGGCCTCCACCACGGTGCCGCGCAAATGGCCGCCCGGCGCAATGGTCAGCACCCTGCCCGCCGTTTCGGCCTGTGCGCCCAGGCGGCAAAAACCCTCGGCACAGCCGAACCGGCGCTCAAAGATCACGTCCTCGATGCTGCTCTCGCTGTCGGCACAGAGCATTGCCGCCGCCAGCAGCGGGGCAGCATCGGTGGCAAGGGCCGGATAGGCTCCGGTGAACACCCGGCCTGCCCCGTGCAGCCGCCCAAAGCGGGAAATTCGCACCGTATCCCCTGCCGGTTCCACCCGGCACCCCATTTGTCCCAGAATTTCCAGCACCGGCGCATAGAGCGCAGGGGCGCAGCCGGTCAGTTCCACCCGGCCGCCCGCCGCCGCACAGCCGCAGGCCAGCGTGGAAGCAAAAATACGGTCGGGCAGGGGCGAAAAACAGCACCCGGAAAGCCCCCGCCGCCCTTCGATGCGGATCGTGGAGCTGCCTGCCCCCTCGATGCAGCCGCCGCACCGGTTCAGAAAAGCGGCAAGGTCGGCGATCTCCGGTTCCCGGGCCGCTCCCCGCAGGATGGTCCTGCCTCTGGCACAGGCAGCGGCCAGCAAAAGCGTCTCGGTGGCCCCTACGCTGGGGAAACGCAGGGTGATCTCGGCCCCGTGCAGGCCGGAGGGAGCTGTCAGCACCAGCCGCCCCTCCCCTGCTTCCAGCTCCACCGCCCCCATTTTTGCCAGCCCCGCCAGATGCAGGTCGATAGGCCGGGCCCCGATGCGGCACCCGCCGGGCAGGCTGGTCTCGGCGCGGCCCAGCCTTGCCAGCAGCGGCGCGCAGAACAGGATGGAGGCCCGCATTTGTCCCGCTGTTTGCCCCGGCAGGGTGCTGTTGGCAGGCGGACCGGAGAGTACCGCATCACTGCCCTCCCACCGGGCGGAACAGCCCACGCCCCGCAAAAGCGCCATGCAGTGTTCCACGTCCGCAAGGCGGGGCACAGCCTTGAGCCGCACCTCCCCCGTGCAGAGCAGCGATGCCGCAAAAAGCGGCAGAACGCTGTTTTTTGCTGCCGGAATTTTTACGCTTCCGTTCAGCGGGCGGCCCCCTGTCACCACGATCCGTTCCTCCATGTCCGTGCCCCCATTCCGCAAAAGATACCCCACCGTATGCAAAACAGGGCCGGAGTGTGAGGCGGACAAGTTTGTTTTGTAATTTATAGCATCCTCGCCCTCTCAGGCGCTTCGCGCCAGCACCGGGTTGCGGCTCCCAGCATCCGCTTCGCGCAAACCCTTGCGCTTGCGTCCTGCTGGCCGCGGCCCCAACAACTCCTCCCTCATTCCGCCGCAGGCGGTGGTCGTCGTCGTTGCTCCCAAAGGGAGAGCCTTTGGCAATTCAACTTTATGTTTTCTATTCCGTCAGGTCTCACCTCTTGATACGGATAGGACAATACCCATCTCTCCCAACAACATCATCAAGCTCGTTCCTCCGGAGGAGAAAAAGGGCAGGCTGATGCCGGTGTTGGGGATGGTATTGGTGACCACGGCCACATTGAGGACAGCCTGCAGGGCCACCTGCACGGTAAAGCCCACCACCAGCAGCGCCCCAAAGCGGTCGGGAGCATGGGCGGCAATGGTAATGCCCCGCCAGAGCAGCAGCACGAACAGCAGCACCACGGCGCAGGCCCCCACAAAGCCCAGTTCCTCGCAGACGATGGAGAAGATGAAGTCGTTCTGGGGTTCGGGCACAAACAGATGCTTCTGGCGGCTGTTCCCCAGCCCCAGCCCGGTGGCCCCGCCTGAACCAATGGCGTACAGGCTCTGGATGGTCTGGTGGCCGTCCCCCAGCGGGTCGGCAAAAGGGTCCTGCCAGGAGCGCAGGCGGTCGGCAGCGTAGGGCACAAGGTCCGGCAT
>NZ_JAFREK010000039.1:0-25781 GCF_017377535.1 Faecalibacterium sp. Marseille-Q4137 | reverse complement strand
AAATTTAATCTTACTGCATTCTCTGAACTTAGGATACTCATTAGAATGGGGGTTAAGATAACGATATAGATGCACTTCACCTTGCCCTCATACTGCGGCAACAGGGCTTTCAGTGCTTCAAGATTATCGCCATTATCGCCGTGGATGATCATGTTCTCACTGTCGTTGTTCTCGGTGTGCTGCCCCTGCTCATCAAAACTGTATTGCCGCTCCAGCACCCGGAAGGGAACTTCCTGATGATGGTTCACGACTTTATTTTTACCGATCCATTCCAAGGTTGGCATGGCGTTTTTCTCCAATCTAAAAATTTCAAGCTGCGGACAAAAAGGACGCATTGTTGTGGCAAGCAGGGCAAATTGGTACCAACTTGCAATTTTTGAATCGGATTTTTCAAATCCAAATTCAAAATGCTTGTTGAGCTGTGCCCAACCCCCTTTTGATCTGCATCGTACCGATGCAGGCTGCGCGTTTGTTCCAAACACTTCTATAACAAAAAAGACAGCCTAGGACTCTCCCACAAGGAAGATTCCTAGGCTGTCATCGTTTATCGGGACTGCGCTTTTTCGGTGGTGTTCTTTTCTTCTACAAAGAACAGTTCTACATTGCGTTGCGCACGAAAAAGTTCCTGCATCTCGTCTTTCGCTTTGCGGTAGTCCGGGTAAGCTACTTTCTTATCTGTCAGCAGCTTGGAATATTCTGCATCCAGTTCCTTGACCTTGGGGAGTTTTTTTAGATTGGCTTTATCGAAAGCCGTTTTTGCTGCCTTGTGCAGTGCGATCTCTGCACGATGGTTTTCCAGAAAACGCTTGCTATATCCGGCCTTGCGGTAGGCATCGTACACCGGGCGTGTTTTCGCATAGTTGACGATGTGCGTCCGCAGAACGGCAATCTCGGCCATGCGCGTTTCCGCCGCCTTGATGGAATCTCCCAGTTCGTGATAGCGGGTAGTGGCAGCGTCCACGCGTTCCTGCATTTCCTCGATGCTGCCGATTTTCTTTTCCTGTAAGAAAATCAGTGTCTTGGACATTTCTTTCAGATTGTACTTTTTCGCCCACCGCGCATAGCCGCCGCTCTTACCCTCGGCCAGCTTTGCTTGCACATCCACCAGAAGGTTGAACGGTTTCTCTTTCGGCTGTTGCTTCTGATGCGGACAATGTTCAGCTTTTCCGGCAATCACAGCTTTCAATTCTTCTTCGCTGTATCCTACGCCCAAAGTGCGGAACCGAATAAACCGTTTCTGCCGTGCGCCCTTGACGGAGGTGTATTTCCCGCGCTTGACTTCATAGTCCTGCTGCTCCAGCTTTTTCAAAAAATCATCGTAGTCGTTGGGCTTTTCGGTCAGAATGGTGTCGATCACGCTGCATAGGCGGTCACGATTGCTTTCTTTGGGTAGGTAGAGTGTGCGCTTTTGTCTTTCCCGGTAGGGCTTTTTCTCAATGATGGAGAGCTGATGCTCTAGGCAGATCAGGTCGCTCAGCCGCTGCACGGCCAGCCCGGACAATAAAAAATCCCGGAATTTCCGGGTACTGTCCAACGCGGTGGAGTTGTAGATAATGTGGTTGTGAATATGCTCCCGGTCCGTATGGGTGGCAACGATAAAAGCATATTTGCCTTTGGTAAAACGCATTGCCAGCTCGTAGCCCACCTTATTAGCTTCCTCTGCGGTGATCTCACCGGGCTTGAAAGACTGCCGAATCTGATAGGCGATCACATCACTTTTCTGTCTGCGCCCAGTGGTAAGTTCATACTGCCGCTTGGACAGCATAAATTCTTCGTCCACCGTTAGAGGGCTGCACTCGTAGCTGCTGACCAGTTCGCCCTGTTCGGTTTTCTCCGGGTTTTGTGCATAGTCCGTGCGGCTTTTTAAGCAGGCCGCAACCGATTTGCCTTTATTTTTGTGTAATGCTATCAATCGTGTTGCAGCCATCGAACTCCCCCTTTTTCTTAAAAATGAATTGGAATTGACTTCAAAATTTGGTACACTGATAAAAAGTATCTGTGAAAGGGATACGGTCACATGAAGAAGCACGGACACTATTGTAAAGTCTGCGGCGAGTATAAAGCAAATGAAAAGTTTTCGGGCAAAGGTCATGCAGCGCATATCTGCAAAAAGTGTGCCGCGCTGCCGCCTGATGTGCGTTCTGCACAGATGATTGAAAATAAGCTGCTTTCTCTGCCGTGGAGACTTTCAAAGGAGCAGATTAAGTGGCTGAACAATAAAGCCCACGACAAGCGGCAAGAGATTCGGGAACTGGCGCAGGAACAATTTAATATGCGGTTTCACCCGGAGCGTCTTGCACCAGACGATTCCGATGAATTTGAAGATTTACTGCTCGATGAGGATGATGACGAAGACGAGTGGTGATTTTTGTACAAATAAAGTTTATGTAACCCGCAGTGTTTGACTGCGGGCAAAGTTACAATTCGGTCAGCTTTGCAAGGATTTGCTTGCTGACTTCTACTAATTCGTCCAACCGGGTGCGCAAATCCTCCAAATCGGCAGTATAGACCTGACCGTTTTCATTGGCGACTTTGGCATACTGGTTCAAGTTATTACTGCACATTTGCAGGAGATAGGCCATGCGCCGCAGCTCTGGCAAATCGAGATGCAGACAGTAGCCATCCAGTGCCATCTTGCGCAGATAGGAACCGATGCTCAAAATACCGCTGGATTCCATCTTGCTCCAGATGCGTTCCAGTTCCTGCTTGCTGACCCGGAAATGGAGCTGCTGGTCGCGGCGGTCGCTCACCGGGCATCACCGTCCTTATCATAATAGCTGCGGAAAGGCTTCACCGGCTCCGGCTTGTCCGATTTTTCCTCCAGCGCCGCCAGCACTGAGGGGCGGCGAGGTGCATCCTCCGGTTCTTCCTCCTGTTCCGGCTCATGGCTCTTTTCGTCCACATCCAACTGGGCGTTCAGTTCCGCAAGGCGAGCGGACTTCTCTGCCAGTTCTTCCTCCTGCGGGAAGGGTTTCTCCACCTCGATTTGCGCCGCCGCCTGCTGCTGATGCAAGGTGGCCAGCTCGTTCTCGGCGGCAGTGATGCGCTCCGGGAAGTTGTTCAGGGAGTTATCCAGACGGATGATGTTGCCCAGAGGGTCAGTGCCCAAGGGCACCGTGTACTTCCGCTGCCCTTTCAAAAGTGCCTGATATTCACTGCGGAAAGTGTCGAACCGCAGGGACAGTTCAAAGCCCCGGTAGCTGCCGATGACTTTTTCTTCGGCGTTGGGCAGTTCGGAGCAGGCAAGGACCAGACGTTCACCGGCGGTCTTTTTCTCGTCGTAGGTCACGCCCTTGATGGTCATGCCGCAGAACTCCTCCTTGCCCTGCGGGTGGGCGGCGGCAAGCTGTGCATCGGCTTTCAGCCCGGCAATGTGGGCGTTCGTCTCCTGAATATCAGCCGGGAACTTGGTCAGCAGCTTGTCCTGCAAGCGGAATTTCTGGCTCTGGTGGTCGGCTTTTAGCACCTTCAGCTTTGCCACCTGCACATCCAAATCCATCTTCTCCTTGATGAGCGGATTTCCGGCGCACAATGCCTTGATCTCCGCATAGGAAAGCGCCTGCTCGTCCACATCCTCACAGGAGCGCACCGGGGATTTGCTGGTCATAATTTGGCTGATGAATCGCTGCTTATTCTCAAGGGTCTGAAAGAGGTACGAATCAAATGTCCCTTCCGTGACGTAGTTGAACACCTTGATTTCCTTATTCATATTGCCCTGCCGGATGATGCGACCGTTGCGCTGGGTCATGTCGCTGGGCTTCCAGCCGACATCCAGATGATGCACTGCCACAAGCCGGGACTGGACGTTGGTGCCCGCTCCCATTTTTGCAGTGCTTCCGAGCAAAACTCGCACATCGCCAGAGCGCACTTTGGAGAACAATGCCGCCTTTTTCGCTTCGGTGTCGGCGTTGTGGATGAACTCGATCTCGTTTTCCGGCACTCCGGCAGAAATCAGCTTTTTGCGAATGTCATCGTAGACGTTGAAATTGCCATCGTTCTTTGGTGTTGAGAGGTCACAGAACAAAAGTTGGGTCAGCTTCTGGTCTTTGCCTTCCTCCCAGATCTTCAGCACGTTCTGCACACAGACGTTCAGCTTGCTGTTGGGGTCATCGGGCAGCATGGGGTTCATCAGGCGAACGTCCAATCCAATCTTGCGCCCATCGTTGGTGACGCAGAGCATATTGTCCACGGACGCATCCACGATGCCGGAGTGGATTTCTGCCGCACGTTTGCTCAGTTCCTGCACCATTTCCTTTTGGATCTCTGAGGGTTTTGCCACCACCGTTTCAAACTTCGCTTCCGGCACAGGCAGGCGGAGCTGGTCGCTGGTCTTGATGTCCGCAACCTCCTTGAACATGGACATCAACTCCGGGAGGTTGAAAAACTTGGCGAACCGGGTGCGGGCACGGTAGCCGGTACCCTCCGGGGCAAGCTCAATGGCCGTGGTCGTCTCACCAAAGGTGGATGCCCAGCAGTCGAAGTGCGTCAGCTTTTTCTGCTGCAAGGTGCTGTACTGGAGGTACCGCATGACCGTGTACAACTCGGTCATGGAGTTGCTCACCGGGGTGCCGGTAGCGAACACCACGCCGCGGCCTCCGGTGATCTCGTCCAGATAGCGGCACTTGCCGAACATATCGCTGGATTTCTGGGCTTCGCTGGTGGATAATCCTGCGACATTCCGCATTTTTGTGGTCAAAAAGAATGTGCAGCACCCCTGCGGCTGCGAAGCAGTCCGCAGAGTAGTCTGCTTTGTTGTGATAGGTAACTTTTTGAAGTAATCTCCAAGTTTTCCCCCACCTCACGCCGGGCGTGCACCTTTCAGCGCACCCGGCGTACCATCAAATCGATTTACTTTCTTCCTTCAGATTTCAACACTTTGCGTCCTCACGGACATAAAGTGGCTGTAAATTTCACATTTTAAGTTTTTCGCGGTATTTCATAATTTTGCCTACCGTCTTTGCATTAAGCTCAGGCGGTATTGGACTGTTGTGAACCATGCGGTGGCATGGTTCACACAGCCAAACCAGATTCGGTACTTTATTGATTCTATCAAGTGGAAGCTTATTTTTAACATGGTGACAATGCTTTTGAAGCATGGGTGAGAAGGCATTTCCACAGCATTTACATTTTCCTTTGTCCCTGCTGTAAGCATATTCCCGGTTCATATAATACTCAAAATTCATCCTTCCCTTTGCGTACGCTGATATTGCAATATCGCTTGGGGAGTTAACGGATGGACGGTCACACGGAAGCGGCTTGTGCTTAGTACGGTAACTTACATATCGCCTACGCCCTTCCGCTGTGTACGGTGTCATTTTCTGGTCAAATGGCTTGGATTCATAGTGACTATGCGTGATGAACGCATAAGTTATACCAAACCAATTTCCTTCGACCCATACAGCAAATGTCTTACTGTCGTAGCCCTTGTGGCGGTCAGGAAGATTGCAGAGCACCTTCAGCGGCACCTGCATGGAGTTGTACCGTTTTGGGTACAGCTTTTTCCATACGGCCAGTGCCGCATTGTTTACTCTGCGGTCTATCGCATGGTAGGCATGAGCACAGATAGATGTCTGCAAGTACTGTGCCATACCCATAATGACAGAGTTAACGTACTGAATTTGCGCAGCCTGCACATTGACTTTTTGACAAAGTTCTATGCGGTGCACTTCTTCGAGCAGTTTCTTAGTCTTCTTTCCTAGCCGCTCCATATCCGGCAGCGGCTTTCCAACCAAATGGTTTGTCCATGTTGCCGGGTCAGGAGTTTTCCGTTTTCGTTCAGCCTTTACCACAAAGCCAAGAAAGTGTATACCGTTTGTCCGCAGGTCTGTTACATAGGTCTTTTCCTGCGACAAGTCGAGTTTCATTCTGTTCCGAAAATATTTTGTCAAAACACGTTTCAAGCGGAGTGCTTCCTTCTCCGTTGATGTCAGAATCACCCAATCATCGGCGTAGCGATAATTGTACTTTGGTGTTACGCCAGCCCATTTTAGTCGCCTCGTATCGTTGCCTTTGTGCTTGCACTGTCTGTGCGGTTCCATATACATACGACCAACATACCAATCGAAATCATTCAGATAGACATTGGATAAAAGCGGTGAAAGGATTCCACCCTGCGGTGTGCCAAGCTCTGTTGCATGAAATAGGTCATTTTCCATATATCCAGCTTTCAGCATCTGACTGATGATTTTCAGCACACGCTTGTCATGGATACCGATTCTCCAGAGCTTTTGGAGCAGCAGGCGGTGATTGATATTGTCGAAGCATCCCTTGATGTCGCCCTCAATTGCCCACACGGGTTGGTCAGGCGATTTGCATCCGGCATTTATGACATTGATGATACCCCGGATTGCGTGTTTCTGTGCCCGATAGGGGCGGAAACCGTAGCTTTGCGGATAAAATCTCGCTTCACAGATCGGCTCGATAATGATACACACGCACTCCTGTATGATCCTGTCCAATACAGTGGGGATACCCAGCGGTCTTTTCTTTCCGTTACTCTTTTCGATATATTCACGGCGGGCTGGCTTGGGTCGGTAGTTGCGAAAACACGATTGAATCAATAAAATAAGCTCATCTTTTGGCATTTGAAGGTATTTGTCCATTTTTATCTTATCCACGCCAGCAGTTTTGCTGCCTTTGTTGGACTTGATATTGTGGACGGCGGTTACAATGGTCACTTCATTTGCCATCGCTTCCACCAGACCGGTGAACGATACTCCTTGACCGGACTTCTCATAGAGAAAGTCCTGAATCCTTTTAAGTTCCGTTTCCGTTGAAAATCTGACGTTCAAATGCACAAGGTTTTCACCTCGCAGTTCGTCACCCATCTTTCAGGGAGTTATAGGATTTTCGTTTTGTGAAATTTACAAATCGATTTGACTCGTATCCTTCGCCATGGAATATTTCAATTCCGTATGACTGGCATTACCCAGCCCAGACTACTATGATACGGCTGACTTCCTGTTGCTTTCACTGCGCTGTAACGCTCCAACAACAGGCTCTCAAACGTTCCTTAATCTCTATCCTTGTTCTGAAACCCTTAGGCCGCTACCTTACACCGGGAAAATCTAACCATGCTTTGAACCACAGTTGCTGCATGATTCCTGATGGGGATTTCATCCCACAGGGCGTGTGCAGAAAAACCAGCCACACACACTTTTTCCAAGGGTCACCCTTTCGGATGCCGTTCGCTCTTACGATGCTGCATAGCTTTCCCTAACGGATAGCCATAGGTTTCGGAAGCCCGCACCATTATTATCCATGCCTCTTTGCAGAGGTTTAGGTTTTCAGGTTACGCCTTCACCACGCTCTGTACAATGCACACTTACAGGTGGCAACGCACAGTGGAGTATTAGCTCTCGTACTGTCTTGAATTTTGACCTATTCTCAGGAATTCTGTTCCTCGACATTGGTTCTGTACGGCAGAGGAATTTCACCTCTGATTTCGAGATTAAAGTTCTCTGTGATATTTTCTTATTGCTAAGTGCAATCACATGGTGCTTTTCGTCCTTGCTGTCAACAAGGGCTTATGCACAACGTTTCGCACGGTTCTTGTAAAAATGGCTCTCGTCCACAAAAAGCCTGTCAACGCCCAGTTGTTCAAAGGTAATTACATCGTCTTTACGCTCATCGGAGCGCAGTTTTTCCAGCTTGGTTTCCAGCGTTTTCCGGGTCTTTTCCATCTGCTTGATGGAGAAATTCTCACCTGCGTGGACTTTCAGCTCATTGATGGCGGCAAGCGTTTCATAAATTTGCTCCTGAATGATACGTTCCTGCCGCTCAAAGGACAGCGGGATGCGCTCAAACTGGCTATGCCCGATGATGACGGCATCGTAGTCCCCGGTGGCGATGCGGGCACAGAATTTTTTGCGGTTGGCAGTTTCAAAATCCTTGCGCCGTGCTACCAGCAGCTTGGCATTGGGGTAGAGGTTCAGAAACTCGCTTGCCCACTGCTCCGTCAGGTGATTGGGCACCACAAACAGCGATTTCTGGCACAGCCCCAGCCGTTTTGCTTCCATAGCGGATGCCGCCATTTCGTAGGTTTTGCCCGCGCCAACTTCGTGTGCAAGCAGCGTATTCCCGCCATAAAGCACATGAGCGATGGCGTTGCGCTGGTGCTCCCGGAGGGTGATCTCCGGGTTCATGCCGACAAAATGGATGTGGCTTCCGTCATACTCACGGGGGCGGGTAGAGTTGAACAGCTCGTTGTACTGCTTCACCAGCGCAATGCGCCGCTGGGGGTCCTGCCAGACCCAGTTGGCGAAAGCATCCTTGATGACCTGCTGTTTCTGCTGCGCCAGCATGGTCTCCCGTTTGTTCAGCACACGCTTGGGCTTGCCCTCGGCATCCTCGATGGTGTCATAGATGCGGACATCTTTCAGGTTGAGCGTTTCTTCCAGAATCTTATAGGCATTAGCACGGCTGGTGCCGTAGGTCTCGGAGGAGATAATATCGCCCCGCCCGGTGGCAGTTTTGCCCTCCACACGCCACTCTGCGGTATAAGGAGAATACCTCACCTTGACTGCATGGCGCAGATAGTAGGGGATCTGGAACGTCTCGGTCATAAACTTCTGAATAATGTCCGGGTTCAGCCATGTTGCGCCCAACCGCACATCAATTTCGGCGGCTTCCAGTTCTCTAGGCTGCGCCTTTTCCAATGCGGTGACATTGACAGCAAATTCCGGGTTCGTTTCGGCAGCAAACTGCGCCATCCGCAGCTTAGCACGAACATCACCGGACAGGTACTCGTCTGCCATCTGCCAGCCTGCTTCCGGGTCGGTAGGGTCGGCGGCAGGGTCTTTGAAGATCACACCGGACAACTCTGTGGTAATGCGCCCGTACTCACCGGGAGTGCCCAGCAGTTCTGCCATATAGGGCAAATCCACTTTGCCATGCTCACCAATAGATACCGCCAACGCTTCGCTGGGGGTGTCCACGCTGGTGACGGTGCGCTCCGGGCGAATGGTGCGCTTGGTGAACATCGCCGCCTTGCTCTTGAGCTGCCCCTGCTCGTCCAGATTTTCCAGCGAGCACAGCAGATAATACGAGGAATCCTGCTCAAACAGCCGCCCGTTTTTGCGGTCGTTCAGCAAGCCGTACTTTGCAGTAAAGGCATCGTAGGCGGCGTTCAAACGCTCCTGTGTTGCCTTGATGTCGGCATCTGGGTAATCCTCCAACTGTTGCTGAATCAGGTCATTGACGATCTGCCGCAGTTCCACCATGCCGGTGACACGCCCCTTGGCGGTGTCGGAAAGTTCCACCTGCGTCATCACGGAGTTTTCCCGGTAGAACACCTCACCGTCCACCACCGTGTAGGAGAAGTTTTTCACATCCGGGTCAGCCGGGAGAATATGCTTCTCGTTTTCGGCATCCGCAATATCTGGTGTTTCGACCTCGACTTCCGTGAACTGCCCCTCAATATGCTGGATGGCTTCTGCAAGCTGGTCCACCAGCACTGCGCCCTTGATGGGACGCACAGTGCATTCCTCCCGGCCATACTGGGTGCTTTCGGAAGTCAGTTCACCCAGCACCATCTCCGGGTGGTCTACAAAATAGCTGTTGATGGCAAAGCCATCTTCCGTTTTGCCAAGCTGCACCCAGTCCGGCTCATGGTCGATAGGGCGGTCACGTTTTTGGAGGAAAATAATGTCGCTGACGACTTCTGTTCCTGCGTTTGCTTTGAACGCAGTGTTCGGCAGACGGATAGCACCCAGCAGATCAGCACGTTCGGCAATGTGCTTGCGGGCAGAAGAATCTTTGCTGTCCAGCGTGTAGCGACTGGTGACGAATGCCACGATGCCGCCCGGACGCACTTGGTCGATGGCCTTGGCGAAGAAATAGTTGTGGATGCTGAAACCTAATTTGTTGTACGCCTTGTCGTTTACCCGGTACTGGCCAAAAGGAACATTGCCCACTGCAAGGTCATAGAAGTCGCGGCGGTCAGTGGTTTCAAAACCGGCAACTTTAATGTTGGCATCCGGGTAGAGCTTTTGGGCGATACGGCCTGTGACACTGTCCAACTCCACACCGTATAGGCGGCTGTCCTGCATGGTGTCCGGCAGCATACCAAAAAAGTTGCCGATGCCCATGCTCGGCTCCAGAATGTTGCCGTTGCGGAACCCCATTTTCTCGACTGCATCATAGATGGCGCGGATAACGGTAGGGCTGGTGTAGTGGGCGTTCAGAACGGAACTACGGGCAGCAACATATTCGTCCTCGGAAAGCAGACCTTTCAATTCGGAATATTCTTTTGCCCAGTTGCCCTTGTCTGGGTCAAAGACATCCGGCAGACCGCCCCAGCCGACATACTGCGAAAGAACCTGCTGTTCCTCGGCGGTGGCTCCACGATGCTCCTGCTCCAACTGGAACAGGGTGCGGATGGCTTCAACGTTCCGGGCATATTTTTGTTTTGCGCCGCCCTCGCCCAGATGATCGTCCGTGATGTGGAAGTTTCCGGCAGCTTCCGGCACAGGTTCGGCGTTCAGAGCTTTGTCTGCGGCAGCGGCATCCGAGAAAGTCTGCCATTCGCCGTTAACTTCCACAGAGGTGGGCAGCTTATCCAGTTCTTCATCGGAAAGTTCCGGCTCATCCTGCCGCAGTCCATCCTCGAACTGCTGCTTGTTCAGTACCTCATTGCTCCACGAATAGCCCTGTGCACTGGTGTCGATGCGCACATCGGTTTCGCCTACATAGCCAATAGTTCCCTCGATGGTTCGGGTTGGAAGGTCTACAACAACGGAATCACCGACATTGTAATCGGGAGTTTTTTCTGGAGCAGTATCAAGGGCTTCATCCTGCTGTTCGTACAGTTCCCGGACAACAGTCAGCGGCTCTTCCCGGAAAATCGGCATCCGGGCATCGGCCAGAGTCATATCCTGCAAGGAAACTTTGTCCTTGTCAAAATCCACGCTATCGACCCGAAATTTCCGGTCATCCATATTGATAACGGAGCCGATGGGCAGATAGTCCTCTTTGCGCAAGTGCTTGGTCTGGTGGTGAGTGCCATCCTCGTTTAACCCGGCAAGGTACACATCATTGCCCGCAGACCACAATTCTTTTGCTCTTTTTGCCCATAAGCTAGGGAGAAAGCCCGTGATTTGAACTTCGCCCAGTGCAGTGTTTCTCATGAACAAAGCACTGTTGATGATTTTTGCGACCTTGGCGGCATCTTCGCCATAGAACATAAAATTGCCGCCAGCTTCAAAACCAATGAGAGTGTCCGGGTACTGCTCTTTTAATGCAGTGTATTCGGCAGCACTGGTGTCGTTCAGTTCAAGGGGAAAGTCGATGATTCTTTTTTCTTTGTCGAACAGATAGCGGTCAGACTGAATCATCAGGTCGATATACTTTTCGACCTGATTCCAGCGAAGAAGAATTTTCTGGTGGTCTGGATAGTGTTCAAACGTCAAGCCCTTGCTGTCATGGTCAAGCCAGCCGCGACTTCCATCCAGATAGGTGTGCGAGGAGCCACCGGGTCCGTTTGGAGCATATTCTTTGGCAAGAGCTTTTGCCCGGAGGTTTCGGTCAGGCTGCAACTGATAAATTTTCCATATCCGAAGTTTGCTGTTTTCAAAGTTGGAGCCTCTCCGCAGAGCATTTTCAATGTCGGCCTGTGACAAAGAGAAAGCGGAGGGCGATTTTTCGCTCTCCGCTTGGTCGATGGATTCAATTTGTTTCGCTTCGGTAGGAATGTGGGTGTCGAAGAAACTTAGCTGTAAATCAGCTCGTTCATCACCAGTTCCTCGGCCTGTGCGTTCAGGCTGTTCATGTGCTGCACCCACTCCATCTGATGCTGCTCTTTGTTCGGAGCCGGATTCTGCTCCAGCAGCTTCTGCATGGTCTGCTGTATCCGGCTCTCCGCGCTCTGCTCCACTTCCAACAGGTGCGGATGCAGAGTTCCCGACAGGAGCATCGAGTTGTACAGTACCGGGCGATGCTTCATCAGGTAAGTCCGGCGCAGTCGCCCGTACTTGCCCAATGCTTTTTCCTGCTGGGGCAGGGTCAGGTTCGGAAGCAGATAATCTCCGACTTTCGAGTAGGTCACGTTCCTGCTGTTCATATTCATATTGGCTCCTTTCTACGTTACGACGGCGAATGGTCGTCTTTACAGTTCTTTCGATGCTGCGCAGCAGCTCACGGCTGCACTCGCTGACTGCGGTGCCCAGTGCATACACAGCGGCAGGAGTGGAAAAGGAGAAGATCGCCTGAAAATCGTCCCGGTCAAAATGACCTTCCGGCTCAAAGCCGCAGCGTTCGAGAACAGCATAGGTGATGCTGATTGCGGCGGCAGATTTGAACTGGAACTCCTGTCCGGCTTCATCATACCCCATCAGGAGAGAGCCGTCAACGATGTCGAGAATGTCACCGCTGTTGTTATCCCAATAGGAATCCACCAGCCTGCCGCAGATGTCCGCGATTTGCTGGCCGAGATTTTCCTGCTGAACACCGTACTCTCTGGCAAGCATTTCCGAAACAGGCTGAACCAGATCGGGGCCGAGCTGCCACACCTCCGGGTCACGAGAATTGCGGCGCACCCCGGTATCGCTCACATCAAAAACATAGTGCAGACGCGGCACACTGCTGGACTGGTCTAACAAGGCGATGCCTTTGGAGCCGCGCCGGACATAGCGATTCATGCGATCATTCCAGAGGTCGAAGCTGGCGCAGGCGGTGGCATCAGGCCGCTGGGCGTAAATCATGAGCTGGTCTGCATAGTTGTACTTGTACAGCCGGGATGCAGTGGTCAGGTAGTCCGTCCAGTTTTCCCAATACCGAGTCAGCTCTTTTGCCGTTTGCTGGGCAAGGTTGAGGTATTCTTGCGTTTTATTTGGCATGGCGTTCCTCCTTTCATTTTTTGTAAAAATAAAAAACGAGTGGTCGATACCACTCGCATACGAATATATTTTATTGAGGGAGTTTTGTTTGAACGATGTTGATTTTTAAGCCGTATGAATCTTTATAGTGTTTGAGTAATGAAAGATCTTCTTTATGCCACTCTTCGAGCATTTTAACGAGAGTATAATAATAGAGCCTGAGAATTTCCGAATATTCCGAAACACAACTAATAAGGCTAATGCTATTCTCGATACGGTTTATATATTGTTTTGAAAGTGTAGACCACTTTTTGTACTCTAATAATTGCTCTTTTTCAAAACGGACATCGTTAATAAGGCGATGATCTTTTTCAGAAAATGTTTGACTGACTAGTGGATAGCCTTTATGGGTAATATAATTTCTGAAATCGTGCATAAAAGATGCCAACTCATTTTTTCCAAACGTTTCACTTGTGAACGCGTTTATTTTTTCATTCACTGCTGTGCCGATGTAATATTCATTTCTGAGTGCATACCAGTGATCTCTTACTGCAAATGCTGACATCAAGAAATTTGAAAATTGTCGCTGAAGTTCGAGATTGGTTTCATGGCGTAGGGAATAATTTGCTGGTTCCTTAAGCATCACCACAAGAGCAGGGGTGTTTATCTTATCGTGCCATTTTCGGAAACTTACGGCATTGGCATTACACACTAAAATGGCATCTATAAATGAAGTCAAACGAATATTGACTTCATATCCAGGCAATTTTCTGATATCAATAGAGCCTTGTTTGGATTCGCGTTCTTCGTCAGTCATAGTATCCTCCATATAGATTGGCTATGAAATAGCTATATCATTTGAATTATACCATATTGTTTGCCATTACAAAAGAGGATATGTATGCCGCCAAGCGGCGGCAAAAATTTAGTCGAGCGGAAATTCCAACTCGGCAAATTCAGCATCGGTCATAAGTTTCAGCTTTTCAATGACCTGCTCGGACAATTCTCGCAGGGCGGTTTCATCGGGCATCAGGTAGCACTGCATGAGCCGCAGCTCCTGCATCAGCCCCAGCCGGGTGCCGGGATTGTAGAGGATCATCAGCATCAGTTCTTCACCATTAAAGTTCATGAGCATCCCTCGCTTTCCTGCACCCGATAGGGCTGCACTCCGGGGCATCGCATTTTTCTTTTGTGCCAGCAAGAGCAGCCAGCTTTTCCAGCGTAGAGTGCCGCTGGTTCAGCCCCAATTTTTCAGCTTCTGCGGCTCTGTCCATCACAAAATCATAATCCTGCAACAGCCGCCGACCTTTTTCCATGTGGTGCGCTTCCAGAATCTGCTCCCGGACTTCCTGAATCGTCAGTTCCGGGGCATCGACCTGACCGCCATCCATCACGGAGAAGTCGCTGTGGTAAATGGTGTAGTTCCAGCCCTCATCGGTAGATTGGATGGCAAGATAACCCTTGCCGCCCAATTCCCATGCGCCCTGTTCATCCTGTGTCTGAATCTCTGGGTAATAGTCGGCTCCATTGCGTTCCATCACCTCAGCAAACTGGCAGATGTGGAACACATTGCCCAGACCACCCATGTCAAAATGGTAATCGTCCAGATATTCCAGCCGTGACGTAAAACTACGGCCATCCGGGTAGTCCACCTGAATCACACCACCATCAGGAACGCGGTGAAGATCGTCGTAATAGCTGTTGATGAGCCGAATATCGGGCGGTATCGTTTCGGGTTCCCAGATACGCCGCCTGCCGATGCCAGCCTGCGGGATGGTTTCAAGGATTTTTACGCTTTCAAGTTGGATGGCCTTACGGTCATCGTCCGAAAGTTCAAACAGATACCAGTTCCGGGCAGCAGACATCATGTTCCTGCCATCCGGCGGCAGATTTTTTTCGGAGATCTGCCCGCTTTCCAGAGGTTCGCCCGTCACCTTATTATAGGTAGCAAAGCCGACACCTGCGCCGTTCTCCCGGAGGTGCAGATAGCGTTCATCATTGATGAGGTAGATTGCTTCCTTCTTCTGCTCCATCAGCGGCCACCCTCAAATTCCAGCGAAAACTTGCTGCGGCCATCGGCTTCGGTGGACAGCAGGACAGTAGCATTGTAGGTCTTGCCCTTGGAACTCTTACAGTCTTTCAGGCGCACTCGGCCATCCCGCAGCAGCCTGTTCGCTACATGAGCGTCCATCCGCTTGCCCAGCCGCTTAAAGAAAGCGTTATCTTTCCACAGCACGAAACGGCACTCGCGGTTCTCACAGAAATACCCCTTTTCACGCTCCACAACGGAATTGCCACAGTTCGGGCAGACACCAATCACTTTGTTTTTCATAAGCGCACTCGCTCCTTTCACGGCCTCGGTGGTGTTTACCAGCGAGGAGATCATATCGTTGATTTCAGTCATAAATGTTTCCGGCTCCATTTCGCCGCGCTCTACGCGCAGCAGTTTTGTTTCCCAGTCGGCGGTCATATCAGCGGACTGGATTTCTTCGGGCATCACCGTGATAAGGGCTTTGCCTTTGTCGGTGGGCAGCAGCACCTTTGTTTTCTTGTCGCCCTTGCGCTCCAGAAAGCCTTTCTGTACCAGCTTTTCGATGGTGGCGGCACGAGTGGCCGGAGTGCCGATGCCCTGACGCTCCACGCCTTCCGGCATACTGTCCGCACTGGCAGTTTCCATCGAGTGCAGGAGCGTATCTTCTGATACGTTTTGTCAAGGGTGTTTAAGAACTTTTTTCGCTGTCATTCAAAATCAGACGCTTGATTTTGTCGCTCATGGTTTCTTTGCTCGTTTCACTGAAATGAATTTTGACGCGGTAGGTGGTCTTTCCGATTTTCTTTATCATTACAGGTGGCGCGGCTTCCTTTACGGTCAGAGGGGAAGCGGTTGCGGGGGTGCTGCGGTTGCTGGTGTCGTTGTTCATAGGCTCTCCTTTCCATGAGAAAAGCCCCATGCGGTCATACATGGGGCGGTGGTTTTGAGGTTGAAGTGGCGAAGTGGCAAAGTGGCAAGGTATCTGGGTTTTGCCACTTGGATTTTGCCGTTTCACTTTTTAAGAGCGTGATACCATGCCGCGCCAATGCGCTTTGAGGTAATGCGCCCGTCAAGGTTTCTCTTTGCCGCCCGGACGGTACGGGCGGATATGCCCGCTTCTGTGGCGGCTTTCTCTATGTCCTCGCTGGCAAGCTCTTTCCCGTCTGCCAGTAAATCCAGTATCAGCCGTTCCGCCTGTTCGGTTTTGGTGGCGTTGTTGCCGCCCGCGCCGGACAGCAGCTCGTCGGCGGTGATGTCGTATTCGCCTATCCATTCAAAGCCCGTTTCCGGGTCAAGGCAAAAGGCTACGGGCTTCCCCTCCGGCGCAAGGGAAGATTTGTCGTGAATGACTACGCGCACATTCGGCTCGCGCTTCACGCGCCCAATGAGTAAGACGCTCCGCGCCGCCGCCCGGAAGTCGATAGAACCTAAACCGCGATAGGCTGATTGACCGCCCGCCGCTTTGTTCAAATGCCCGATAAGGATAACGGCGCACCCGGTACGCTCGGCAACTTCGGCAAGGCGGCGAAAGATAGGGCGCACTTCATTGGCGCGGTTCATGTCGGTTTTTTCGCCCATGTACGCCTGTATGGGGTCAAGGATAATCAGCCGCGCCCCGTTCTGCGTGATTGCCTTTTCTATGCGCTCATCGGAGAGGGTAAGCTCCCGCTTGGCTTCATCAATCACAAGCACCCGGTCAAGGTCTGCGGCGGCTTCTATCAAGCGTGGCTTGACGGTATCGCCCAGCCCGTCCTCGGCGGTCTGGTAAATTACTTGGAATGGCGGCAAGGGCTTCATTCCCGGCAGCGTTCCCCCGGTGGTGCAGGCGGCGGCAAGGCGTAGGGCAAAGGTGGTCTTGCCCTCGCCGGGATTGCCTTGCACAATGGTTACTTTCCCAAAGGGAATATACGGCTCCCATAGCCATTCAACGGTCTGTGTGTCCACCTCGCTCATACGGATAATCTCAACGGTTTCTTCCTGCGGCGGCTCTTTCAAGCCGTAAATCGCTTCCCGGATATACTTCCCGTCCGCGATTTCTCCCCGGCGCGTCTGCACCTCGTTCCAATCTTTGAAAAGGGGAATAAGACGGTGGACGGTCAAGCCCTCCGGCATAAGCTCCACAAGGCGGCTGCAAGCGTCGTTTCCGGCTTGGTCGCTGTCAAGGCAGAGGTAAACGGTCTTGATGTTCGGACGGTCAGAGAGGAAACGCAGCAGGGCTTTTTCTCCCACGCCGCCCAGTGCAAGGTAGCTTTGTTTCTGCCATTCCTTTTTGAACAGGCAGAGGAAAGATAAAAGGTCAATCGGGGCTTCAAAGACAAACAACCTTTCGCCCTCGCCACGGTAGCAGAAGTTAAAGGATTTGTCGCTGCCTTTCACATCAAGCCGAAAACTCCCGGCTGTGCCGCGCTGATGGGCGTATCGCGGTATGCCGCTTTCATCTCTGCCGACGAATACGGCGTTATGGTGGGCGGCTTCCTCGTAAATGTCGCCATTGGAAAGAAAAAAGCCCGTCACATCTTCATCAATGCGGCGGGCTGCTGTGAGGTAGTTCCTCGCTATGCGGTTGTCGGTGCTGCGGGGTGGCAGTCGGAAGTCGGATAGGGGCGCGGGGCAATGTCTGTCCGGCGGCGGGGCGGCTCCTTTTTCGCCTGTCAGCAGTTCAACGGCTTCGGTGAAGCTCTTGCCGAAAAACTCCATGACAAAATCAACGGGGCCGCCGCCCTTGCTCTGGCTGTGCCTGTACCATTTGTTTCCCCGGACGGTCAAGCTGTCGTGCCGTTTCCAACGGTATTCATTCCCGGCGCGGGTAAGCTGCTCGCCCTGTGATTGCAGGAAAGAAACAAGGTCGGCTTGGTTGGCGCGGTCTATCTGCTCTTGGGTGTAATACATGGTTAATACCTCTCTTTCTGTGGTTGAATTGTTCATAGTTTTGAAGTAAAATAAAGTCAACAAACTTGAATTTGACAAAGGAGTGTGATTGTATGAAAAGGCAACTGCAAGGTATAGCATTGATTTTAGTTAGTATCCTGCTGATGTTAGGATATGGCAATGTGGCTTTTTTTGATTTAAGTTTCAAATGGGCTTTAATCTTTTCAGTTATCGGCATTACTGGCGTTATAATGACATTTTTACCCGATAAGAAGTGAACACATTCCTTTGTCGGATGGGAATAGAGGACGGACAGGCAAATCAGCTTGCCCGTCCTTTTCTTTATCGCTCCTGTTCCTGCCGCTTGGTGTGGTTCTGTGTCTGCTCCGGCTGCTCGGCTTTCAGTGCAATATCAACGCACTTGCGTATCTTCTGAAGCTCGGCAACCTCGGCGCGGGTAGCTTTCAGTTTGGTGTAGTCGGTATCTCTCTGCTCTTTGAGGTCGGCGTATTCATGTTTCCATTTGGAGATAGGCAGCGTCTTTGTATCTGTCAGATTTGCATGGAGATAGCGGCTTGCTGCGTTCCATAGGGTCAGTTCGGCGCGGTGGGCTTCCTCATACTTATCCCGTTTGTTCGTCCAGCCGTTTTTCAGCTTTTTCAGTTCGGCATGAATGGGCTTATACTGCAAATAATTCTCGCCGTTCTCTATCAGCTTTTGCAGTTCTTTCATGCGCTGCTCGGCGGTTTTCATTCCCTCCCGGATTGAATAGGCTCTATCACTGACAGAGGAAAGGGCTGCGTCCAGCTCATCAAGATTAGAGATACCATGCTCGGAAAGATAGTTGACCGCCGCCGCTATGGTTTTCAGTTCTTCGGCTGCGTGCTGCTGTTGCCAACGCTGCGAATACTTCCGGCTCTTTTCTCTCTGAACGCTCAAATACTTCATCAGCAGATTTGCGAGGTCGGGAGATTGCGACGGCTGTTCTGGGGCGGTTTCCCGCGCTTTGAACAGGTCGGCAATCCATTCTTTGAGCTTCCCAATCTGCGCCCGGATTTCCCGGATAAGGCGGTTTGCCTTTTGGATATTTCGGTTCAGTTCGCCTTTCTCGGTGGCGATGCCTTTCTTCTCCATCTGGCAAGCCGCCACGCCCATGTGGACGGTGGGTATCTCGTCTATGCCGCGCTCGGCGTTGCTGCGGTGGTCGATACGCTCCGGGCTTCCGTTCCTCTCCAAAAAGTCGTTGGTATAGTCAGCCCACGCCTTGCGCCACAAGAGGGTGTTGTCCTTGTCGTTCCAGCCTGTAAGGTCAATTTTGTGCGTCTTGTATCTGCCGCTTGGCAAGCGGATACGCTCGCCGTTTTCATCAAGGTCATATTCCTTTTTGGATTTCGCTGTCCATGTGCCGCGCTCGTCAAGGGGGCGCATGGTAAGCATAATATGACAATGGGGGTTGCCGCTGTTGGTGTCGTGGATAACAAAATCCACACACATTCCTCTGGAAACAAATTGAGAGGAACAGTATTCCCGGACAAGCCGGATCTGTTTCTCTCTGGATAATTCTATGGGGAGTGCTGCGTCAATCTCACGCGCAAGCTGGGCGTTCCCGGCTTTCTCGTAAAGCTCCACGCTGTTCCACAAGGTTGAACGGTCAGCGAATGAGGGCGGTGCGTGGGGCGGCAGCATGATTTCTGTATGGACAACGCCGCCTTTGCGGGTGTAGTCATGGGTCATTCCGTCCCATTCGTTTGTCAGCTTTTCGCCGCTTCGGTAGGCGGCTGCGGCAACGGCTGATTTGCCTTTTCCTCGGCTCACAATGCCGATGTTCCAATGGTAAATGGCTATGGGTATCACCTCCCGGATAGGATAATAAAACCCGCAAAAATGGTACAGACGCCAACGGCGGGTGTACTGTTTTTGTGGGTGTGCAGGGATAGCCGTGAAGCGGCGCAAGGGGTGCAGCCCCTTGTTGCGGCAAAGCCGCCATATCGGAGCGCGGGGAAAGTTCCCTGTGCGGAGATAAGCCCTCGGCAGAGCGCACACGCCCGCAAGGGTGTATAAGTGCGCCCTTAGTGTCTAAGGGATTTATTCAGCGTCCCCGTTCTCGGCTCGTTTTTTCAGATATTCCCGTACCGGCTCACTCGTCAGTGCAAGCCTAAGAAGTGCTGCGGCTTCCTCGTCGCTCATGTTTTTTGCTTCCGGCACAATGCTTTCAAAGACTGCGCCCCGGACAATAAGGCGGTGGCTGCGCGTTCTGCATTCCTCTTTGGATAGCTTTTGACGCAACATCTTTTCCCGGTTCTCAAACTGCCGGATTTTCTTCTTTCCGTCCTCAATCTCGGCTTGCAACTCCTCGCGGGGTTTCTCTCTTGGCTTTGTCATGGTTGGGCGCTCCTTTCTGCTCATAAGCATAGAAAAAGGACAGTCGATTTTCTCGGCTGCCCTTGTAAAATAGAAAACTTATTTACTTTGCAAGAAGGTTTTGTTCGGATACTTTTTCATCAGAAGTATGGCTTGTTTGGGCGTGGGGCATATCAGTCTGAGTTTCCGTCAAAGTCTGTGTTATGATAGTGTTCATATAACCAGTATTTTCCCTCAAACTCAACGACAATGTTATCGCCGTACTGATAAACCGCAGCCCCTACAATATCATCATTTGCTTGGAAATTTTCTTTTGGTTCTTCCGAAGAACTAACTGTGTTTTCGATTTTTCCTAACAAATTGAAAGAACTTTTTTCATCTGCGAAGTTGGGTTGAGAGTCAACGATTTGATAAAGCGTATCATTTACATAGACCATAGGAGCAATATCTCCAGAAATGGGAACCAATGCCTTTAGCAAATCTTCTCCTGTTACACCTAATTGTGCTTCATCGCTTGCAAAAGGAATACGCAGCAGGTATTGTTGGTCTACTTCGTAAAGATATATATAAATGCCTGAGCCAACATCTTGTGTGTCACCTAAAAGAGAAAGAACATCTTCTCTTGTCATGGTCGGTGTTAGTTCTTTAATTTGCTCAGATGTTACCTGCGTCGGTGTATCGAGCGGTTCTTTGTTTTCTGGTATTAGACTAAGGATTTCTTCAGTCAACGGGTTACTTTCTCCTGCGTCAATCGTTTTTGCAGCTTCTTTTATTTCTTTATGAGAATAGTCGCTCAAATCTTCAACAGCAATGCCGAGAGAATTGAGATAATCAACCGCTGCATTATATTGAATTATATCAACGGCAAATGCGGTCAATGGTATCATCAAGCACAAGCAAGCTGCAATAGCCCCCCACTTTACCCAAATGGGCTTTTTGGCTTTCTTCTTGTAGTTGAGAGCTTCATCGACATATTTTGTGTCAAGCTCGCTCATAGCGTCGGAAAACTTCTTTGCATTCATACGAATACCTCTCTTTCAATCAAATATTGCTTCATCTTCTCGCGGATACGGGTCAGCCGGACAGAAATGTTTTTTTCTGAAAGCCCCATAAACTCGGCTATGTCCTTATAGCTGTCGGAAAACCAATAGCGGCGCATGAAAATAACGCGGTTTTCGGTAGTCAGCGTGTCTAAAAATGCTTCAATGATACGGGCTAACTCTTTGGCTTCGATTTCTGTTTCTACTGTATTCGGGGCTGCTATACAGGCTTCAATTTCTTCCAAAGCAATCGTGTAATGGCTGCTCCGTTTGGCTGCTTCCTTTCTCCAATAGATTTTGAGTGAAATGTTCCGAACGATTTTAACAAGATAAGATAGCAGCGGGTTAGGTCGTGCCGGGGGAATGGCGTTCCATGCGCCTAAATAAGCGTCGTTTACACATTCCTCCGCGTCTTGTCTGCTGCCTACGATATGGTAGGAAAGATTGTGGCAGACCTTTCCGTATTTTATATCCAGCTCTCGTATGCCTTGTTCTGAACGTCCAAAAAACATTTCTATGATTTTTTCGTCGTCTATCATCTCACCGCCTCCTTTCGGGCTTCACCTATGTACTACGGTTTCAGCGGCAAATACTACATCTAATCCGAAACTTTTTCAAAAAAATTATAGCACATCTTTTTGAATAGGGTGTGTCAAGTTGCCGGAATGTTTCTTTGCCGCTTTGCTGGCGGCGTTCCTCCGTTCCTCACTGTATGGGGCGGTCAGACGGAAAGAGAAACGCCCCTTTGCAATTTCAAACTCCATGCAGCCCGTTTCGGGGTCTGCGTCGGTCTGGCGGCACTGGTCGGGGTGCTGTCCGGAGTAGGCGGCAAGCCGCTTCTTTAAGTCGGTGTTGTGTGTGCGGATATGGATAAGGGGGTCTTTCTCGTCAAACCATATATCGGTGGTCTTTTCCTGTTTGGTAAGCCCTGTTCTCATGTAAGCTCCTTTCCATGCCCCTGTTACGCAATAGGGGCATTTTTCGGGTGTTTTTCCCGGCTCTTGACTTGGGGAAAATGAGGATTTTCAAATAGAAACCGCCCGGACAGGGAATGGTTCGTCGGGGCGGCTGTTATCGCAAGATTTCTGTTTTTTCCGGCTCTTGACCGTCAAACATAGATTAGCTCAAACTTGGCGATTTCCTCCGCTTGCGCCCTGCAAGCGTTCATCAGTCCCACCCATTTCATGGGGTCGGTAGCTTTGAGTGCTTCGGTAGCTCCCGCGCTCCTTGCAAGCTGCGGCATGATAAGGTCAATCCGGCTCCGGGCGGCTTCGTCAATCTCGGCGCAATGCTCATGCAGCTTCTCATTTGCGACAAGGGCGGTGTAGAGGTCGGGGCGGTACTGTTCAAGGTAGGCTTTCCGCAACCGCCCGTAATGCCCGATATACGGGCGCGGGGCGGCGGGGGTGTTGCCATTGTCAATGAGTATTCTCATGCTATGCGTTCTCCTTTCTCGGTGGAAGCAGCGGGTAATTCAAGAGCTTCCTGCTGTTCTTTCTCCCGTTCCTGTTGCTCTTTCCATTGTCTGCGCTTCTTCTCCATATAGCGGCGGTTATACTCGGCTTTCTTCGCCCTGCGTCGTTCCTGTTCCGCTAATGCTGCCTTTTCTTCCTCTGTTAGTTCAATTTCTTTGCGCGGGATTTCTACCTTGCCGATAAAGTTAAAGAAAATCTCGACTTCCTGTGTACGGCTTGCGCCTTTGCCCTCGGCTTGATGAACAAGGATTTTTTCAACAAACTCATTTATCATTGCGGGGGTGAGTTCGGAAAAATCCGTATATTTTTTGACAAGGGCAAGAAACTTCTCGGCATTGACGGTTTCCCTGCTTATGCGGTCAAGCTCCTGCTGGTCTTGTGTGATACTATCGGTCAAGCCCTCTAACTCGGCTTCAAAATCATGCAACATTTGTTCAAAGAGCTTGTCTGAAAGCCGCCCATTTACATTGTCCTCATAGAGCTTGCGAATTAAGCGGCTCAATTCGTCGGTGCGCTTTTCGCTGCGCTGTTTCCTCTGTCGGATAGCTTTAGCCGCTTTTGCCTGTCTGTCCTCGGAAGCGGAACAGACTTGCGCCATAAACTCGGCTTCGTTGTTCTGTGCATAGTCGCAAACTTCCTTTATCGCTTCAAGCAGTAATTCATTAACAACGGCAGTACGGATAAGGTGTGTGGTGCAATAATCATCAAAGTGTTGATTGCCTAAATCATAACGGGAACAGTTGTATTCGTCGCGGTCTGGACGTTTCTTTCCAGTTGGTCGCCCTGCCCAATCCCGCGCATTGCCAGCCTTGCCCCTGTGGTTATACATCTTCGCCCCGCAATCAGCACAGAACATCAAGCCTGTTAAGGGATTTGCTGTGCCTATGGTATCTGTCCTACGGATTGTCTTTCGCAAAGTCTGAACGCGCTCCCATGTTTCCTTGTCAATAATTGCTTCCTGCGTATTTTCAAAAATGACTAAATCCTCTTTGGGTGTCATTCTGGAACGTTTGTCTTTGTAGCTTTCTTTATAGGTGCGGAAGTTTACTGTATGCCCCATATACTCCGGCTTGGATAGAATATCGGCAACTGTGCCGCCACGCCATGTGTACCGTTCAGCGGGGTTAAAATTAGACTGATGTTTCCCCACGCCGCGCTGTGCAAGATAATAGGACGGTCTTTCAACCTTTTCCAAAGCAAGGATACGGGCAATTTCATACGGGCCTTTGCTCTCCAACGCCATGCGGTAAATCCGGCGTACTACCTCGGCGGCTTCCTCGTCGATAATCCAGTGGTCTTTGTCATTAGGGTCTTTCTTATAGCCATAAATACAATGGCTGTTTGTATGCTTGCCGGACATTCCTCTTGCGTGGAGAACGCTTGTTATTTTTCGGCTGCTATCACGCACATACCATTCGTTCATAATATTCAAAAACGGGGCAAACTCGCTGCTTTCGCGCTTGTCGCTGTCAACTCCGTTTGCTATGGCAATAAAACGGACGCCCCGCTCCTTGAACATGACTTCTGTGTAAAATCCCACTTGCAGATAATCTCTGCCGACACGACTTAAATCCTTTACCAGTACATAGCCGATTTCGCCGCTTTCAATTCCCGCAATCATGCGTTTCCAGTTCGGACGCTCGAAGTTTGCCCCAGACCAGCCGTCATCGGTAAAGTGGACGCAATTCGTAAAGCCATGTTCCCTTGCATAATCTTCAAGCAGTTTCTTTTGATTGATTATGCTGTTGCTGTCGCCTGTGAGGTCGTCGTCGCGGGAAAGACGCTCGTATAGTGCGGTTATCTTGCCGTTGTCCGTTTTCTTTGCTTTCATTGAAAAACTCTCCTTTCTATGGGCGATTTCTTATCCCCCTTTCACAGCATATAGCTTCGGTAAAATGCTTCGGAGGGGACGTTTGTCCCTCTTTCAGTTCTGCATTGAGAATGCCGCACTCACTTTCCTCCACCTGCGGCAGAGCAGTGAACTCCCTTTTGCGGTTCAGAATATCGGCCAGAACCTTGCGCTCCACCGCTTTCCAGCCTTCTTCCAGAATCTCTTTGCCCTTGGCTGTAAATTCTTCGCCTGCACATTCGGTGGTGAGCAGAGTTTCCAGATACCGGAAAGGTTTGCTGACTGCCATCAAGGTTCTGGCGATAATCAGCTTCAAAATGTTCCGTTCGCCCTTGGGCAGAGCATCCAAATCGGCTTGCAGCATACTACGAGTAGGCAGGATAGCGTGGTGGTCGGTGACTTTCTGCCGATTGACGGTGCGCCGCGTCCGGGGAACATCATCGTCGGCATCCTCGCTGACAAAGCCGAGAAAATCTTCCAATTCCTCGGCCAGCTCTTCCAGCATTTCCTCATCCTCGTCAGCAATATAGCAGCTATCGGTGCGCGGATAGGTGGTGAGCTGTTTTTCATAAAGCGACTGCACATAGTCCAACGTCTGCTGCGCACTGTATCCCAACAGGCGGTTGGCATCTCGCTGAAGGGTGGTCAGGTCGTACAGCGGCGGCGGATTCTCGGACTTTTCCTTGCGGGTGATGCGCTGGATCGTTGCCACCATCTCCTTTCGACAGGCTTCCAACAGGTTTTCAGCAACGGTTTTTTCAGGAATGCGGCGGCTGGATGCCGTGCAGCCGCTGGTCAGTTCCAGATCTACCGTGTAGAATTTCTCCGGCACAAAGGCAGCGATGGCGGCTTCCCGCACCACCGTCATGGCAAGTACTGGGGTCATAACACGCCCCACTGCCAAGGGCTGGTTGTACAGACACGAAAAAAGCCGAGACGCATTGATGCCGACCATCCAGTCGGCACGTTCCCGGCAGAGCGCTGCGTTGTACAGCGCATCGTATTCAGTTGACGGTTTGAGGTGGGCAAAGCCCTCCCGGATAGCATTTTCCTCCATGCTGGACAGCCACAGGCGGGAAAAGGGCTTTTTGCAGCCTGCTTGCTGATACACCAAACGGAAGATCAGTTCTCCCTCGCGCCCTGCGTCCGTAGCACAGATCACGCTGTCCACATCCGGGCGGTTCATCAGGTCTTTCAGGATACCAAACTGCTTTTTGGTGGATGCAGACACAAGATACTGCCACTTTTGCGGCAGGATGGGCAAATCTGCAATGCTCCACTTAACATACTTGGCATCGTAGACATTAGGCGGAGCCAGTTCCACCAGATGACCAACGCACCAGC